>JAGVIO010000229.1 GCA_020056025.1 archaeon | reverse complement strand
TGAAGGTGTGTTGCATGATGCTCCTGAATGCAGTATTTCAATGGTTTTGGCATATCTGCTGGAAACAATAAGAGGTATATAAACCTAGTTCAATTTTAGAATATTTCCGGACTGCTTAAATACTAGTTAACCTTTTTTCTTCTTATGCGCAAATACGACTCCCTTGTTGATACTGTAGTCAGAGCATCTGATGTTGTTTTGGTAGTCATAGATGCAAGAAGGATTGAGCAGAGCATAAACAAAGAATTGGAGCAGAAGATCCTCAGCCACAAAAAGAAATTTTTGTATGTTATTAACAAATGCGATCTTGTATCAAAAGAAGATTATGATAACATTAGCTTATTTCCCTCAGTGAAGTTCTCTGCAACAGAGCACCAGGGTTCTGTTAAATTGCTGCAGAAGATAATGAGGCTTGCTTCAAAAGATGAAGTTGTTGTCGGAGTTGTCGGATATCCGAATACAGGCAAATCTTCAGTCATAAATGCTTTGAAAGGCAGCCATGCTGCTCCGACAAGCCCTGTAAGCGGATTCACAAAAAGCCTAAGAAAAGTAAGGATTACGCAAAGACTGATGATGATAGACACTCCAGGAGTCATTCCATATCCGGAAAGGTCAAAAAAAGACAATGCTGATATGATCATCATCGGAGCAATTGATTATGACAAGATAAAAGATCCGGAGACTGCTGCAATGGAGATGATTGCTGCACTGAAAGGAAAGATTGAGAAATTCTATGATGTCAAAATAAATGAAGACCCTGAAGATACCTTGAAAGAGATTGCATTGAAGAAAGGCATGCTGAAAAAAAGAGGAATTCCTGATTTGTACAGGGCTGCAAAAGATATTCTAATGTGCTGGCAAAAAGGGAAGATAAGATAAAAAGCCCCAGACGAGAGTTGAACTCGCGACCTTTACCTAATTGGACCAGCCAGTGTACCAAGGTTTAGCGGATATAGTTCATATATCTAACGCTCTGCCACTGAGCTACTGGGGCATAAAAAAGAAAATTAATTCCTAATTTATAAAACATTTGGTATTTCTTAGTTATTCTTTGAGAGTAGTTATGAACCGAAACTTTTATATACAACCCAAAAAACTGATTTTCCGCTATGGCAAAGAAAGTTTCGAAGAAAACAGGCCTTGCGCAAAAGGTCAGAGAGCTGAGCGCAAAGCTGACACATGCAGACATTGAAAATATAATCTCTTCTTCTGAGCCTTACTGCATCAGGAATGGCAAAAAAGAAGGAAAAACCACAATATATGTCGGATTATTGGAAGAAAGCGGCCTGATGAGCAATGAGCAGCTGAAAAAATACAAAAATCTTTTTGAAAAAGAGCAGCTTGAAAAAGCAAAGGATGTGATACCGTTCATCGAAGGGAAAAGCATAAATGTTTTGCTTTTGCCGAGGATACTATATTCAGGGCAAACAATAAATGCCTATTGCGGAATATACAAATTGCAGCTTGAAATGCCTCAGACAAGAGAAGGATATATTCCTAGGCCAATCAAAACCCTGGATGACCGTTTCATGAAAGATGAATCCAGAGAATTCAAAAAGCAGCAGCTTGCAGAAGAGATCGCTAACAGGTAAGTGCTAAAAGATAAAATTATTTTTCTCAAAATCAATTATCTTTCCATCTTTGACAATAATGCCTTCTTTTCTCAAGAGCATAACCTTTTTTCTGGAATTCATCTTTCCACAATATCCTCCTAAGCCCCCATCATAGCAAACAACCCTGTGGCAGGGAACAGCAGGAGCATTTTTATTCCTCCTGAGCACTTGCCCAATCAAACGGTAAGCTTTTGTATGCAGTGCTTTGCCAATGCCTTTGTAAGTTGCAACTTTTCCTTTTGGAATTTTCTTTACAGCAGAATACACTCTCTCGTCAAATCTCATTTTATCAGATGAAGTATTGTTGCAAGATTCTTTCTGGACATATCTTCCTTGTAGTTCTTTGCAGCAGCCTGCATCTTAAGCTTATGTATCTTAAATCCTTTTTCATTCAGAATCTTTTGTTTTGACATTATATACTGGCAGAACTGAGTTACATTCTTCGGCTCTTCTGAGAAATGAGTTCTTTCAAAATCAATCATTACAGGCTTGCCCTCTCTGATGATAATATGCTTGTACGGATTATGCATCTCTTCTTTTGTAACTCTCATATTGTCAAGCACAAAGCACTGCCTTAGAACCTCTGCAAGAACCAGATGGATCTTATGCTTGCTTGTCTCCTGCTTCAGAAAGTCAGAGATAATGATTCCGTCAATATATTCAGAAACAAAATAATCATTGTCAGAGAAATAGAACTTTGGGCCAATGCCTTTCCTGTTCAGAACCTTAAGCCATCTTGCTTCGTTTTCCATCCTTCCGATTGCTGCTGATTCAGGGCTTTGCCTTTTTATTGCAGCAATTTCATTCTTGTATTCACCCTTATACACAATGCCTCTGTGGCCTTTTGCAATTTTATGCATGCCTGAAACACCTTCTGCCTCTGCTCTTCTCAGGAAACTGCTTTTTTCGCATTCGTATACAAATAAAGTCTCTCCGAACAGATCTTCTTCAGACAGTTTCTGGAAACTGAAGCCAAACCTCTCTATTATTTCATGCACTTTGTCTTTTCCAGTCAAAGTACTAAACAGTACCAGTATCTTGCCAAAAGGCATCAGATACTCGCTTGCCTGGCTGAAAAATCTTTCCAATGTTTCATACCCTTTTTTTCCGCCTGAAACAATTGTCCTGACCTCTTCTTCTTCGCCGTGCATTTCTGGCAGATAAGGCGGATTGAAGATTATCAGGTCAAATTTCAGAGCATGCCTTTCAAAATAAGAGAATAAGTCAGATACAATAAAGCTGGTATTCTTCACTCCAAGCTCTGCTGCTCTTTTTTTGCAGAATTCAACTGCATCTGGATTTATATCAGCGCCGATTACGCTGTCTGCTTTTACAGCTGCTGCAAATGCCAGTATCCCTGAGCCTGTGCCCATGTCTAAGACATTGCCGCTGGATAATTTTGCAACTTCTTTCAGTATAAGAAAAGTGTCTTCTCTTGGCTCGTAGATTTCAGGCATAAATACTATGAAAAGCAACAGATTATTTAAAGTTTCTGATGAATTTTGGCATTTTAAGGGCAATACCCAATCTCCTCATTCAGTTTCTTAAGCTCTTCAATGCATCTCTTTGCGCATTCAGCAAGTGTTTTTGGAGCTTTGTCAAACGTCTTCCACGGATGCGTTAATCCGCTTGAGCTGTTTATCCTTACAATGCTCAGATCATATCCTGCGTCTTTCAATCTCTGCACAACCTCTTTTGCAGAACCGCCCTGGCCGCCTACTCCTGGAATAAGCAAAGGAACTTCTGCTCCTGACTTGACATAAAACTCTGCAATCCTGCTGAGCTCGTCAGGGTATGTTGCGCCTACGACTGCTCCTACTCCTGGATTTTCAGCAGCCCATTCTGCAATCTTTGCTGCAACAGCCATGTAAAGAGGCATTGTCTTTTCTCCTTCAATAATAACCTGCAAATCCTGGAAATCCTTTGCACCTTTGTTTGATGTCCTGTTGAGGATATAAACTCCTTTTCCATTTTTGCAGTGTTCAGCAAAAGGCATAACAGAATCAGTGCCCATGTAAGGATGCACTGTGACTGCGTCTGCTCTCCAGCCTGAAAAACCCTCTTCTGCATAATTCGCTGATGATGTGGCTATGTCTCCTCGCTTGTTGTCTAAAATCAAAGGAATGCCTGGAAAGAATTTCTCTCTGATATAGGGAAATAAGGAAGACAGTATAAAGCTTCCAATAAAATTTCCGCAGTAAGCAGAATCATGCTTTGAATAAAAGCCTTCGTTCGGCTTGAATGCAGCTGGAAATGCCTTTTCCTGTTTCATCATCTTGAATATCCTGTCGAGATAATCAGCAATCTTTTCGCTCAGCCCTTCATTGCTCCTTGGCAGCGCTTCAGGAACAGGGTCAAGGCCCATGCAGACAATGCTCTTGTTATCCCTTGCCGACTGCCTTAGTAATCCGAGATAGCTCATTTTAGTTGCCTCCTTTCTCTGCTTTCGGAAAGCCGTGTTTTTCTCCCCAATTAAAAGGGTCAGCTCTCCACTCTTCAAGCAATTTTACTTGCTCATCTGTAAGGTATCCTGTCTCTTTTGCAACATCAAGCAGGATATCATAAGTCAGCAAAGACCTTACTTCACAGTTCTCTTCTTTGAATTGCCTGACTGCATCATCCAATCCATAATTGAAGATAGACATGCAATGAGTGACATTTGCCCCTTTTTCGCGATAAGCCAGAACTTCCTTGACAGAGCTTCCTCCTGTGCTTATCAAGTCCTCGATAACAAGCACATTCTTTTTACAAACATCTGTTTTACGCAGTCTGTTGCTTATATCTGATGAAAAAGTTCCTGTAACTATCAGTCCTTTTTCCTTCAAAGCATCAGCAGCATTATCAAGATAGCTTTCACCAACAGTATGGTCAATCAGAAATACCTTTTGCCCTTCCTGAGGATTGCCCTCAATCTGCTGTTTCAATCCATGCGTCTTCTTGCTCTGCCGCACATACATGAAAGGAAGCTTTTCCTTGTTTGCAACTGACACTCCCATCGGTATTGCCCACGGGCATGTGCTTGCCACTGCATCATAATCTTCTGCTGTTGAAACGCCAAAAGTGCTGTCCAAAGAGAATATATCTCCGCCCTCCATTATTACCAAAGGAACCCTTAACAAGGATGCTGCGCTTGCAGCAGGAGCAATCCCTGCAGTAGAGGTTCCTGCAATATAATCAATAGAGATACGTTCAGAATCGATCAGGCCCTTAAAACCTTCTGCAACTAGCATCCTGTCTTTGTATTGCCCAAGCATCATCCTGTTGTCATTATAAATAGGCATCCTGTAACCAGAAGCCCATTGGAATGGATCTTCCGTGTTAAGCTTTATTGCCTTTATCTGCAAAGATGTATTTGCTATGTCCTTTGCAAATCTGTAAAGTGTACTTTTCATATTTTTACCCCCTTGCACAAATATAATGATAATCTAACTTATTAAAAGAACTGCTTTAAATATTTTATCCATAATTTATCGTCGTTAAATTGTGACAAAAAACTAAACAGGGCTTATTCCTTTAGGCAGTTTTTCCAAGAAATCTTTTTTTTCTTCTTCAGACACCTTTTTGCTTGTGAAATCATAAGGCCTTCTGCAGTACCTGCATCTTATCTTGCCATCATCATTATAGAACTTGGGAGGAACATCCTCATTGACAACCCTTGTTATGCAGTTGTCATTCTTGCATAAAAGATATATGAATTTATCAGCAACAATACCCTCTTTTATGTAGTTGGCAGTCGGCTCAGGAGAGATCATCGCAATGCTCTTCAGCTCGCGTTCAGTCAGCTCTGCAAGGTCTGTCTTCAAGAAAGATTTATGCTCTTTAGGCAGCGCTGCAGTTACATAGACTAAACCTCTCTTTATCAATTCTAAGGCATCTGCAACTTTTTGCCCTATTCCATATTCCAGATGATCCAGAACCATGCCATTAGAGATATTATCAATGAACTTTTTGCCTTCCTTTATCCTGTTCTGACTATGCCTTGCCAGCCTGTTATTTCCGCTTTTTAATTCATGACTTAAATTGCCGCTGAACTGGATATAATCCCCGTCTTTCAGCATTTCGTAGAGGATTGCTTTTCTCATCATAACTCCAAATTCTGCTTGCTTGAAAAATCCTTGAACAGGGCTGAAATATACCTGATAGTCAATTTCTGCAATCTCGCTGTTGATCGGCAAAGGATGCAGGAGCTTGAAATCAAAACCCTCTACTTTTTTTAGGTCAATCTTATATTTCTGCATCATCCCTATTATTCTGTCTTCAATCTCGCTGTCGCTTAGCTTAAGCTCATCTTTCATCCTTTCTGTCTGCGGCCTTGTCATATAATAAAAATCAGATTTAGACATCACTTCCCTTACATCATCCTTCCTGATTACTTCAACGCCTCTTGCCTTAAGCAATGAAGCCAAATCATCAGGCATCCCGAGAAAATCTTCTGCAGCCCATCTTATAGTGATATTTTCAAAATGAGACAATGCAAGGCTTAATGAGCGTATTGTCCTGCCGTGCGAGAGGTCTCCGCCAAAGCCGATGTTCAGCCCGCCTAATCTCCTATCATTATACATGTACAAAGTGAAGACATCCAGCAATGCCTGAGTAGGATGCTCATTCTTTCCGTCTCCTCCGTTTATCACAGGAACTTGCGAAACATCAGCAGCCCACTGCACAGAGCCATCAATAGGATGCCTCATCACAATAGTGTCAAAATGATTTGCTTCTATCATGACAATCGTATCTCTTATAGTTTCTTTTTTCATTATAGAAGTGCCTTCTGTCCCAGCAAACCCGTCTGAATTTCCGCCAAGCTCGCGCATCGCTGTGTTAAAGCTCATCCTTGTCCTTGTTGAAGGCTCATAAAAAGCATAAGCCAAAGCTTTATGGTTCAGGGTATTCCTGAGTTTGTATCTCTTGCTGGATATTTCAAGCTCATGCATCTGCTTAGCCTCTTTGCATAAATCAAGAATCTCAGCGCCTGTAAAGTCTGTGATAGAAATAATATCTCTATTCTTTAGTATTGTTTCCATTTTCTCCCTTTTTTGCAAGATATTCTAAATTAGCAACAAGATAATCCTTATGTTTGCCAAACTCTGACTTATATCTCTCAAACAATTTCTCCATCTCTTCTGCATCCTTAGGCATCTTTGCCATCTCAAATATAGGATGGTGGTATTCCAGCACAGTTTTTGAAGCAAACCAGAATGCAGGCAGCATAAGCCTTGCTTTGGCGTATTCATCAGCTTCTTTGAATCCGTCTCCGAAATAAGAAAAGATTTCCTCTTTCAGGCCAGTAAGCTCTGATCCAACACCTCTGTGCTCTTTTCCGTTTAAGACAAGCTTTTCAGAATAATCAAGGGAAAATATCTTTGCAAATGTGGTTTCATATATCGCTTCTGCAACAGATTCAAGCTGTTCCTCACTAAGCTTGTCATTCTCCTTTATCAGCTGCAGCGCTGCCTTTTTCTTGTCAAATGAAGAAGAAAAAAAGTCATCAATAGAATATGCTTTTTTAGCGATTGTGTCAGTCATGCTAAAAAAGATAAACTGATGGTTCAACTATAAAAATATTGTTGTGATGAAACAGTTATATCGACGGGAAAATTGAAAAGGTTACCCCTATGGTGAGCTGAGAAATACTGAAATTAGAAGGTGTTTTCTGTTTAAAAATATTATTGTGCTGGAAAATCTAATGCGTTTCTTCTGCACTGCCTTTGTCAACCAGCATTGCAGCAATGTCCTCAGGCAGGCTGACAACAGAATCCTGCTCAAAAGGCCCATACTCCTTCAGATCAACACCTAAAAACACAGGCACAAACTCAGAGACTTTTATCATCTTTTCAGCAGCTGTTTTCACTTCAGGCTCTCTTGCAGCGCATTCTGATTCCTCATAATGCATGATTTCAGAACTCATATCAAGCTTTGGCTCTTTTGCGCTTAGCAGCTTATGCAGCACGCCTTCCCTGAAGCAGTCAAGCAGTCTGATAGCAATCTCATAAAATACCTTTTCTTCCCTGAGCAGCGCAGATATATCGATTATGCTCTGTTTTGACCTTGACTTGTCAACAGCCATTGCAATTATCTTTCTTTCCCTTCTCTCATACAGTTCGCGTATTATCTTTCTTATATTTTCGTCCTGTATGTCTGCTTTTTTCCTCTCATCTGCTGCAAACATGTCCTCTTTAATCTTAAGCTCTTCCATCTGTTTTCTTTTTTCGCCAAGGTAGGACAGGATGTCATTGAAGAATGTATCATCAAGCTTCTGAAGAGGCTCTCTGTTCTTCTCTCTCCTAAGAAGCTCAAATAATGTCTCGTAAGTTATGTTTGCATCCCCCATGATAAATTGGATTAAATCACAAATTTATAAATATGACGGAATTGCAAAAAATATTCTGCATTATCTATATGGCATAACCAGATAATCCTACCAAAGAGCCCAGTTTTGCATAAAAATAACATACAAAGCAAGCCCTAAGTTTGCAGCAGCATGGCACTGTATGCATGAGAATATGTCTTTCCTGTAATACAGCCAAATGTTGAAAAGTATTCCTGTTGCCAGTCCAGGCACAAGCCTTGAGCCAAACAGAGTAGAGCCATGCAATAATCCGAAAATAACTGCTGTAAAAATGAAAGACATCCATGCAAAAGTGCCTATCTTCACTTTTTCAAAATCCTTGTCAATGAATATCCTTGCCAAAAAAGACCTTATGAAAAGCTCTTCAAATACAGGCGCAAAGAGCAGAAGCCCTAACAATTTCACTAAAATCAGCCAGTAAGACAGTCCTGGGAATATATTTGGGTTGTATGAATCACTTCCCCAGCCTTTGAACGCAAAATCAAGCGCAAGCCATACTATGATTATCGCAAATCCAGCAAGCCATGCAAGAATGTCAAATTTTATCTTTATTTCCTTGTACTGTTTCCAGAAATATATCAATAAAGCTATGCCCAAAACAACCTTTATTGAATATGCAAGATATTCATTTACTCCTAAATTGACTAAAAATGTAGCTGCAAAGAAAATCAGAAAAGGAATAATATACTTCAAAGACTTTTTTGCAAAATTATTTTTTGCCTTTTCTTTTATTTTCTTTTTCATTCAGCAGCCCCAATATATATCTTTTTCATAATCTTCTTGTGCTTTTCCAATGAAAATCTGCTCTCAATCTTTCTGTTTGCATTCCTGCCAAGCTTCTGCCTAAGGCTCTTATCTTCTATAAGCTTCTTCAGCCTTATTAAGGTTTCTTTTTGCATATATTGCTTGAGCCGCTCTGACAATACAGCACTTCCTCTCTTTTCAGATACAGTATAATTATAATTCCTGATTGGAATAACTAATCCTTCTTTGTTGTTTTCAGCAATATCATTCAGCACAGAGAAATCTGTTGTGATTACAGGCAAAGAATAGTTCATAGGCATTATCAGCGAAGAATATCCGTCATGGTCTTTGATAGTAGGCCTTAGGAAAATATCAGCTTTCCTAAGATAATTGTCAATCTTGTCAATCAATACAATATCTTTGCAGCTGTTTATCTTTGCAATCACTTTTTTATGCTCAAGAGAATCATAGCTCCTTTTGTCTTTGAACAAATCTTTGGAATACAAAAACATCTTTATATCAAATCTCTTCTGCAATTCTAAAAATGAATTTACAGCCTGCTCTCCTCCATCTTTATAGAATTGGCTTCCGTCAAACAGGATATTCACAGTGTCAGACTCTTTTCTCTTCATGTATGGGATGTGCTTGAAACCAGGAAAAACAACCTCTGTCTTTGCCAAAATCTCTTTATCTTTTATCCTGAAATAATAGGAGCCAAAATAATTTTTGCCTGTCATCATCTCATAAACAGCATTGCTTTTCAGCACAACCTTTTTGCAGCTGTCACGAAGAATCATTTTTCTCCAAAGCTCTTCTTTTTCTATTCTGTCAAGGCTTTTGCCAGAAACATCGAAATTAAAAATCACTCCATGCAGATGCTGGATATGATTCTGCTCAGAAACACATGGAATGTTTGACTCAATCAAGTCAATATCCAATTTCTTTGGAAAATCATAGAATCCTTTGCATGCTTCAGGCGCGTCTGCATGAATATTGGAATATCTTATGCCGGAAGGAGCATCTGAATTTGCTTCTTTCAGATTTTTTGCATTTGTAAGCCCTACTTTTATCATGCTGACCTCTTTTCTGCTGCTAAATTGGGTTTTGATGTTTATAAACTTTTTTAATAGATATCTGTTGATTTGATTGTTATCTCTTTTCTAGGCAATGACTGCCTGAATTTGCTTGGCTTGCTGTTTTCTGTGATTTCTCTCCTGAAAACAGGCTTCTTTTCAGAACATTCTTTGCTCTGCTCTTTCTTATCTTCATCTGCAGATTTCCTCTGCACAGGATTCATCTCAAGCACTTTCCTGAAATTTACATTTCCGCATTTTATGCATGAGAAATAAGCTCCGTATTTTCCTTCTTTCACATCAAGCCATGAGCCGCACACACATTTCAAGTCTTTCAGTTCTTCTTTTTTATGAGCAATGCAGACAGGCACGCCTTGAGAATTTTTAGTAACAGATTGTTTGCCGCAGAACGGGCATGAATCAATCTTATAAGAGCCGTATCGCTTGGGAATATACATTTATATCTCTCCTTTCATCAGACTACATCCACTTCCTTAAGCGATGCTTCAACAAGCCTCTTGCAGTTTTCCATCTTCTGGCAGAGGTCATAGTCCATTGATGCAGCTTTTACCTGGCCAATCCTATCCAATAATTGCCTGAAGAATCTTATCACATCACCTTCAAGAAGATTAACATTCCTTACAATCTGGAAAATGCTCTCGCCGTAATAGCACGGATGCACCAATGCAGTTAAATCTTCAATGTGCTTGAACCTCTTGTCCTTGTTGATGAGCATATTCTGCCCTATCTTTCTCTTAAGCTCTTCCAGGAACTTTGACCTGTAAGTCTTATAGAATTCTGTCTTCTGCCTTGGCTCATAGCATATGCAGGCGATAAGCATCAGCACTTGGAACTCATTGAGGTTGTGGTAGAACTCTGTTCCGAAGATCTCTGTTGTCAGTATCTCGTCTGAATATATCTTGGAAGCAAAATTGCCTTTTTCAGTCAGCTGGCTTTCTTTGAGATAGTCCAGCTTTTCCAGCTTCTTCTTCTGGTTGTTGAAAGTGTTTATCATCGAATTCCTTTTCACATTATACAGATCATACCCATATTTCTGGAATGAATAGAAGTTCTGGCAGAGAATCTTGTCAATCTCTTTCTGCTGATGCCTTTTGATTATGTTGAGCACAGTGTTTATCCCTAATTTGAACTGAGACCTTATTGGCTCTGTGTCTGCTGTTGTTATTTTCTTCAGCGACTTATAATCAAAATCCCTTCTGTCTACCATCACATAGACAAACCCTTCTGTGTCAATGCCTCGTCTTCCTGCTCTTCCTGCAATCTGGAAATATTCTTTTGAATGAAGTGGCCTGAATGTGATCCCGTCAAATTTGCGAAGCGCTTCAAAGCAGACTGACTTTGCAGGCATGTTTATTCCGACTGCAAATGTCTCTGTAGTATACAAAACTTTTATCAGGCCTTTTCCGAACAGTTCTTCTACTAATTCTTTCATCACAGGAAGCATGCCTGCATGATGGAAAGCAATCCCAAATGGAAGTATCTGCCTTAATATCTTTGATGACTTGAACTGGTTGATTTCAGGAGAGGATGCTGCTAATTTTTCCCTTACTAACTGGCTTATCTTTGGGTTTTCCTCAAACAGTTTTGCCTGCGCAAGCTCAGCTGCATTTTCCTGGCATGCCATTCTTGAGAAATTGAAGAAAAAGCAGGGAAGATTTTCTTTCATGTCTTTCACAAGGTCAATATGCGAAGGAGGATTTATGCGCTGCTTTCTGTATTTTCTTCCTCTTGCTGCATATTCCGGGATTTCTGCCCATTGCCTCAGCCTGTCAAGATCAGTTATACCCAGTTCAGTGTCATAGAAGAATTTGTGCAGCTTTACAAGTCTTGTTTCATGCTTGATAACATCAACTTCATGTTTTTTTATTGCTTTTATCCAGTCTGCAAACTCTTTTGCATTGGGGATTGTTGCAGAAAGGCACAGAAATCTGACATTTGGCTTTGAAAATATTATTGACTCTTCCCATACATATCCTCTTTCAATGTCATTTATGAAATGTATCTCATCAAATATGACATAAGATACAGAATCCAAAGCAGGGTCCTGGATGATTGCCATGTTTCTGTATATCTCTGTTGTCATTATCATTATAGGAGCACCTGGATTCTTTGTGATATCTCCTGTCAGCAATCCTACATTTTCTGTTCCATAATCCTTGCAGAAATCCTTGTATTTTTGGTTTGACAGCGCTTTGATAGGAGCAGTATATATTACCCTGATGCCTCTTGCGATGTCTTTGTTGATTATATAATCTGCAATCAGCGTTTTGCCGCTTCCGGTTGGAGCAGAGACTACAACAGAATTGTTCTTTTCAATTGATTTTATAGCATCCTCCTGAAACGGGTCAAGAGTCAGTCCTTTGTATTCCATAATCAGAAGAAGAATCTACTTTGTTATTAAATCTTCGGTTTTTTTAATTCTTATACTTAAATTTCTTATTGTATCTCTTATGGTCAAGGATGTCAAGAACCAATGCGACAATATCAACTTCACTTCCTCTTATAGTGTAAATCATTCTCCATGCTCCTGAAAGATTTACCTTCCAAAGATTATTGACATCATATTCTCGAACATATTCCTTTGGAATCTTGTCTTTTGGGACATGAAAAACCATATTCTGGATTTTGCTTAAGAATCTCAATTTTTTGCTTGATTGAATTTAACAAGGTTTGGTGGTCGCTGCTGGTGATGCCTTCTGAAATCTCTTCGCCGACTCCTTTGTTCAGCTCTTCTAATTCTTCTTTTGCTTCGCCTGTTATAACTACTTTTACAGGCTTGCCTTTGAAACTCATAATTCTATTCCCTCTTCAATTGCCTTTTTCATCTTTTCGCTGGGATTGTATATCCATACAATGCCTTTTCTTCCGTCAATTATCTTACCGCTTTCTTCAAGATAGCTTAATATGACATTCAGTGTCTGGTGCATTACTTCTGTCTTTAGCTTTTGCTTCAGCTGTTCTCTTGTCAGCGGATGATTTGCTTTCTTTAGCACTTCTTCTACCATTAAGACTGTCTTTAAGCTAGGATAATGTAATATTTTTAGTTCTGACATTTTAATCACTTTTGTATAAATATATATAACTATATGTATAAACTTATATATAAACCTTTCTATT
>JAGVIO010000194.1 GCA_020056025.1 archaeon | reverse complement strand
TTTGTTGCTTATATCTATGATAAAATAAACCATAAGGAATATCAAGGGGATTGTAAGCGAATAGGGGGAGATATTGTTGACTGTCTCTGATATGAACACTGGAATAAACGCAGAAACCAATGCTGCTGCCAGGGCAATCTTTTTGTCAGAAAGCTTTTTGGCGATATGGTAAACAACAAAAACAAGCAATGATGCAAAAATATTAGGGATAACCTTGAACACAAACAAAGGACTGAAAAACAAGCTGAAAAATGCAAGTATGTAATGGAACACAGGGGAAAAGAGATTCAGCCTGCCGCCATAGCTCAGCTGGTCTTCGAATATAGGCAAGCCGGTCTGCCTGATTGACTCGACCTGCCTTATCTCAAAATATGAATCATAATCGTAATTGCTAGTTGAGAATGCAAGGTAAAGCCTGCAGGATAGTGCCAATGCAAATATTCCCCATAACAATAGATTGATGTAGAGTTTTCTCATATCTGCTGTGTATGAAGGAGAGTATATAAATTTTAGCTGAATCAGGGGCAGATGGCAAGACTAGCATTAGGACTCTGAATAACAATAAAATATTTAAAAATGAGGATTTGCAGCAGTGTTATGAGGATATCTGCAGGCAGTTCGCTTATTGATGAATTTTTGGAAGGGGGATATGAGAAAGAGGTAATAAGCACTATATTCGGGCCAGCTGGCGCAGGAAAGACACTTTTTACACTGCTTACGGCAATTGATGTGATAGAGAGCACAGGCAAAAAGGTAATCTTTGTTGACACAGAAGGCGGATTTTCAGTTGAAAGGCTAAAGCAATTGACAGACAATTATGAGAAGATACTTGAAAAAATGATATTCTTCAAGCCAACAAATTTTCAGGAACAGCGTGATGTGTTTGAAAAATTGAAAGATGCTATGAATGATAAGTTTGGCTTAATCATTATAGATACTTTGTCAATGTTATACCGGCTCGAGATGGGCAAAGGCGAAGATGGCTATGAAGTCAATAAGATTCTTGGGCAGCAGCTTTCGTTCTTGACTGAGATTGCAAGGAAGAAAGAGATTCCTGTCATAATCACAAACCAGGTATATGCTGATTTTGAGAATAAAGACCAGGTCAAGATTGTTGGCGGAGACTTACTGCGTTACGGAAGCAAGTGCATGATTGAGCTGCAGTCAGGGCATACTGGAGTCCGTAAGGCGATTTTGAGGAAGCACAGGTCAATCGCTGAAGAAAAAGAATTTTGTTTCAGGATTGTGGATAAGGGGATTGTGAGTGCGTAAAAATTAAACTAAAATAAAAAGAAAAAAATAAAACCCTTAAATAAATTTCTCTTCTGAGAAATCGTCGATGGTTGCTATAAACTCAGAATCTTCTTTTATCAGCCCACGCTTCTTCATGTACTCTCTTGTGAGGATGTAGAAGAACAATCCCAATGATTTCTTTCCTTTGTTGTTGCACGGAATAACCAAGTCAATGTTGTTTGCCTGGTTGTTTGTGTCGCAGAGAGCAATGACAGGAAGGCCTATGAGCATTGCGTCCTTGACTGCATTCTTGTCAGGCCATGCGTCTGTCACCATTATTATCTTTACTTCCATGAAACTGTCCAGGTTAGAATTAGTGAGAATTCCAGGAGGATATCTTTCTGCAAATACATGGGCGCCTGTCATCTTGCCGAACTGCTTTGCTGCTTTCCAGCCATTCTCCCTTCTGCTTGCTATCAGTATCTCGCTTGGAGCATAGTTTGCAAGCATGCCTGCTGCCAATGATATCCTCTGGTCAATTTTCTGAAGATTCAAGATGCTAAGGCCGTCTGGCCTTGTCTTGTATATGAACTGATCCATGTATTTTGTCTTGAACTTTGTGCCTATATGTATTCCTGATTTCAGGTAAAGGTCCTGCTGAACCAAAAATTTTTCATCATTTGCCATTATTTTTAACCTCGTTATACTGAATTTAATGCGTGAGAAGAATCTTATTCCTCTGCACTGTTTATTACCTCATGCAGTCTTGGTAATAATCTGCTGGAATAGCTGCCTGTTTATAAAAATTACTGTTTTTTCATTTTTTTTACGAAATCTTTATAAATCAACTGCGGTTTTCTAACCCTGCAATGATGATTCCAATTAGATGCATGTCCTGCGGAAAGCCAGTAGGGCATTTATGGGAAGAGTTCAAGGAGAGAAGAAGCAATGGAGAAGAGCTGAAGAAGGTACTTGATGACCTCAAGCTCGAAAGATACTGCTGCAGGGCATTGTTTTTAGGCCATGTTGACCTGATTGATACTGCTGCCCAGTTCAAGAAATTTTAAGGGACAGAAATGGGAAGAATAAAACCACAGAATATAAAGAGAATAACAAAGAGACTTGTTAAAGAGCACGGCGCTGAGTTCAAGAAAGATTTCCAGGAGAACAAGGAGATAGTGAAGAGATTTGCAGAAATACCGTGCAAAAAGATCAGGAACAGCGTAGTGGGCTATGTGACCAGGATTGTCAAGAAAACCAGTTGAGACGAGTTAGTTAAGGCAAGTTAGGGGGCGAGAACATGGATTATCAGGACAATTCAATCTTTATAGGCGGAAAGCCTTTTATGAATTATGTGACTGCTGTTGTGATGCAGTTCACTACAAAGAATGCACAGGAAGTAATTCTCAAGGCAAGGGGCAAATTCATCTCGAGAGCAGTTGATGTATCAGAGGTTGCTGCAAAGAGATTTCTTGAAGGCTCTGCAAGCGTAAAGGATATCAAGATTAATTCTGAGGAGTTCAAGAACCAAGAAGGCAGGCAAGTCAGGGTTTCTACAATTGAGATAACACTAAGCCGAAAACAGGCATAGATTTTTATAATTCTGCGTTATTATATTCTTAAGGGCCAGTAGTATAGCTTGGATAGTACATCGGGCTTCGGCAATTGTTTTGGAGATACCCGAAGACTAGGGTTCAAATCCCTACTGGCTCGCTTATTTTTCTTCATTTACATTTATTTTTCTTCATTTATAAATAAATGAGCACTTTTGTTAAATCTTTTAAATAGTTTCTTTTAAATCAATATTACCATTATTTATCTTTTAAAAGCTTAGCAGAATGTTAATATTATCTATTAATCATTAATAAAGACTATTATCCTTTTTTCACTCAATAATGAATAGTAACCTATAAATACAATCAGTTCTTTCCATTTTACATCATGGATGTTTTGAAAGAAGTTTTGTCTAAAATCAAGCCAAGCGAGCTTGAGGTAAAAGATATTAATGAAAGAATAACTGCTTTTCTTAAAAAGATAAATTATGGCTTAAAAGGAGCAAAAGCTATGCTAGGAGGCTCTGGAGCAAAAGATACATGGCTGAGCAGAGCCCATGATGCTGACATATTTGTGGAATTCAGCTATAACCAGTTCAAAAACAAAAGCGAGCAGCTTTCAGATATTCTCGAGAAACATATTAAGGACAAATTTCCCAACTATGTAAGATTGCATGGCAGCAGGGATTATTTCCAGATAAAGGAGCCTGATTTTACATTCGAGATTGTACCTATACTGAAGATTTCGAAAGCAGATGAAGCAATGAATATCACAGATGTAAGCATGCTTCATGCAGAATGGGTAAACAAGCACAGAAAACTTGCTGACGAAATCAGATTATTGAAGCAGTTCTGCAAAGCCCAGGGCATCTACGGAGCAGAGAGCTATATAAAAGGATTTTCAGGATATATGTGCGAGATAATTGTGATATTCTATGGAGGGTTTGTAAAAACGCTGAAAGGTGCTGCAAAGTGGACACCTAAAACAGTCATTGATGCAAGACATTTTTACAAGTCTGCGAAAGATGCGCTTTTCCATCTCAACCAGTCAAAGACAGAAGGCCCTCTTGTTTTAGTCGATCCTGTGCAGAAGACAAGGAATGCTGCTGCTGCATTAAGCGACGAGAATTTCGAGAAGTTCATAAAGGCTGCAAAGGCATTTTTGAAAAAGCCATCCAAGCAATTATTTGAAGTTGTTGAGATCACAGAAGAGGACCTGAAGGCAAAAGCTGGAAAAGACAAGTCTTTGATACTGGTTCAGGCAGAATCTCTGCAGGGAAAGCCTGACATTGCAGGAAGCAAGCTGCTAAAAGCGTTTGAATTCATCAACCAGAAGATAAGGGAAAAGCAGTTTACATTGCATGATTCTGGATGGAAATGGGACAAGGAGAAAAATGCCCTGATGTGGTTCATTGTTGACAAGAAATTGCTTGATAATTGGGTGCTAATGGAAGGCCCGCCTAAGAAATCCAAGATTTATGTGGAATATTTCAAGAAAAAGCATCCTAAAAATACCTTCATAAAGAACGGAAGGATTTATGCAAAAGAGAAAAGGCCTTTCAGGGATGCAAGAAAGCTTATAGAGCATCTGATACAGAATGAATATGTGAAAGATAAGGTGCAGATAATAAGCCTAAGATAAACTTCTTATATTTTTTCAGAAAACAGCAGCAGATTAATCTATTCTTCGTCAGAAGATTCGCTTTCTTTTTCAGACTCTTTTTTCTCAATCTTAATCTCTTTCTGGTATTTTGGCTTTTCAATATACCTGCATTTCGGATACTGGTCGCAGGCGATGAATGCGCCGTATACTGATTTTCTGACTTTTAATTTTCCTTTCTTGCACATCGGGCAGATTCTTTCAACCTCTCCTGATTCAAGGTTATGGATGTCTTTGAGCTGCTCTGCCGAATAGCCTTCCATTTTTGAAGGGCATTTTGGATTTATGCAGAGCACCTGGGGCTGCTTGCCTTTTTTGATCACAAGTATCATCGGATAATTGCATTTTTC
>JAGVIO010000237.1 GCA_020056025.1 archaeon | reverse complement strand
TTATAGTTTCTATCACAACAAACGGTTTTGTGTTTATACAGAAGGAAAATAGGAAAAAGCTTTTTGATTCAGGAATGGATAACCTTAGGGTTTCTGTGGAGGAGGTTGTGCAGGGCCAGAATAATGCGCATCCATACAGCAAAAAGCTGCTTGATTCTCTTGAAGAACTTGCAAAAGAGAGGGCTGATGCCAGAAGCAGGCTCAGGTTATTCTTCAACACAGTTGTGCATCTAGGCAATTGTGACCAGATACCTTTGATAATAAAACATGCTGAGAAAATAGGGTTTGACTGCGTTGAGCTGATACACCTTGACAAAAAGTCAAATGATATATATGAATATCTTCCTGCGAAAAAAGAGATTGCGCTGTACAAAAAAATAAAGAAAATGAGTTTTAGGATAAAAGTGACTTCTTTGTATGACTGATATATAGGATTAAGAAGATTTGCATTCAGGAACATGAAATACTGCCCATTTACTTACGATGTCTGTCATGTTACTGTTGATGGAGATGTTACTCCCTGCTGCTTTGGATTGCCAAGATATAAGATAGACAATATATTTGAAAAATCATTATATCAGATATGGAATGGAAAAAGATTCAGGGAATTCAGGAAAAACCAGAGAAAGGTATGCAGAGGATGCACACTGATGAGATTTGACTGAAAAAGGAAAAGGCTTATGAAAAAAATACTTTTAATAAATCCGCCTGGAATTTCTTTGGGTTATAATGTCGGGCTTTGCTATCTTACAGCTGTCCTGAAAAAGAATGGCTTTGAAGTAAAGATAATAGATTTTCTTAACCAGCCAGGGCATGAAAACAAAAGTCTTTTACAGGCAAAAGACTATGATGTTATCGGAATTTCCATAAAGACTCTTGTCATGGATGAAGCTATAAAGATAGCCCAAAAAGTCAGAAAGATAAATGATAAGGCAAAAATAATCTGCGGCGGAGTCCATATAAGCCTTGACGGAATTAATTTCATGAAAGAGAATGAGGTATTTGATTTTGGCTTTGTCAATGATTCTGAGGAGTCTCTTGTTGACTTTATGAAAGGCAAACCTCTTAAAAATATAGGCGGAATTATTTACAGGAAAAATGGAAAAATATTTTTAAATCCAAGGAGGATTCCCAAGCTTGAGCTGGATACACTGCCTTATCCTGACTTTAATTCATTCGATATCCCTTTGAAAATAATAAGAAATTATCCTTTGGTAACAAGCAGAGGATGCCCTTATAGCTGCATTTACTGCACTGTCCAGGCTGTGAGCAAGAAGTGGAGAGCAAGGCCTGCTGAAAGCCTTGTTGCAGAACTGAAAAAAGTAAGGCATATGATAAAAGAATTTCATATTGTTGATGACAATTTCACACTGAGCATAAACCGAGTTAAGGAATTCTGCAGGATGCTGATAAAAGAGAAGCTCAATTTGAGATGGTCATGCCCTAATGGAATAAGAGCAGACATACTTGATGAAGAGCTTGTGAAGCTGATGAAAAATTCCGGATGCTATCTGGTTAATTTAGGAATAGAAAGCCTTGATGAAGAGGTGTTTGACAGGATAAAAAAAGGCGAAAAGCTTAGCGACATTAAAAGAGCAATCAAGCTGATAAAAAAAGAAGGGATTGTTGTGATTGGAAATTTTATCATAGGTTTGCCTGGAAGCACATACAAAATCGATATGGCTTCTGTAAAAAAGGCAAAGAAGCTTGGCTTGGATGTTTCTTTATGGTATCCTTTGTCTATCTATCCTACAACAGAAGTGTATAATGAATATATCCATGACAGGAATATAAGGCTTCTTACTGACTGGAAAAAAGGATTCAAGTATAACTTCACAAGAAATCCAACTTTGACTTTTGAAAAAGGCAATTACAGGAAAGAAGAGATAATAAAGATGTTTTTTACTGCAAACCTGAAAAGCAAGTCTTATGGGATATTAATTGACCCAAAGAAACCGCTGTTATCCAGGGCAATTGACCTGTTATTCATTATTTTGAGATATGATCCTATCAATGTCTTTAACCACATATTCCATGCTTTCAGGATTTTATTGAAATTCAGAAAGGTATACTGAATATCTGTTGAGCCAATAAACCAAAAAATATTAAAAGCAATTTTTAATTAGTATCCAAATGAAAGCATTCAAGCTAGAGTCTTCAAAAATATTATTGCTTGTTTTTATTACTGTTTTCATGTTTCTCGGAGCAGGCAAAGCATTTGACCATAAGATAACACACAGTTCTCCAACCGGACTCATGGCTTCTGATGCATTTACACATGACTGGGTTTCGCAGAATACACTTGATAATGGCTATTTTAATAAGCCGCCTGAGTACAGCTTTGGAAGCAATGAAGAGTATTTGCAAGAATCAGAAAATTATAAACTTTTTCACAGCCCTATACTGCCATTTATCACTTCTTCAATATCAAGGATTGCAGGCCTAAATGTGTATGATGTTGATGTAATAGTCATTTTTTGCCTAATATCACTAATGGTGCTATTGAGTTATTTTATTCTTGCAAAGTTCAATGAAACATTGGCATTGTTTTCATTACCACTGAGCCTGCTCTTTTTGCAGAGAAAATTCTTTATTTCGCTTACATGGGGCTGGTGGAATTTTCTTATAGCAGAATTCTTCTTGTTTGCAGTTATACTTCTAATATTGGGCAACAGCTCTAAGCACAGATACATCTTAAATGCGATACTAATCAGCGCAGCATTCATCTCTCATGGAATGGAAGCAGGCTATGCTGCGATTTTCATTGCATTTTACCTCGCTTTCAATTTCTTTTTTGACAGAAAAGAATTTTTTAAACTTTTTATTGAGCAGATTAAGTCTTTGCTTTTGGTTATATTATTCGGAGGATATTACCTAATAATACTCTTTAAAACAATGGGTTCTATGGGGTATTCACAGGTTAGATTTATGAGCAATGCAGAGTTCATAGAAAAAGCTTATAATGGAGTTCCTGCAAATTATTTCATATATTTTAATGAATTCATAAATTTCAGGTTTTTGCTGGTAATCGGCTGTTTGATATTGCTCTATATTCTTTGGCAGAAGAAAAACCAGCTAATTGCATTCTGGCTTTTTGTCATCTTTATGAGCTTTTCGCCTTATCTTTATGTGGTGGCTGGAGAGCGGGGATACCAATGGAGATTCCTGTGGCCAATATTCCTGTCATTTGCCTTTGGGGCAATAGGGCTGGCAGCGCATTACTTTGCAAAGAATTATCTCAGGAAAATAAGCAAGATATTGATTTTTGCTGTCATGTTTGCCTCTCTGCTGATTATTGTTTATCCTCTGCAGTTCCAGGGAGCAGGCGTTGTGGGAGATACTGAATATGATTCCTACAGATGGATGCATGAAAATACAGACCCATATTCAAACTTCCTAGTGATGTATGCTCCGCAGAATTCGCAGATAACAAGCCTTTATATGATGAAAAGGAATATATTTGTCTCAAGGCCTGAAATAGTAAATACCTTAAATTTATCAAATGACAAAATGACTGAGCTGATAAACCCGCATATGACTGTTGATTTCTTCTGCAAAAAAGAGGATTGCTCTTTGCTTGGAGAATCCAATTTTCTCAAATTCAGGGAAGAAGGAGAAGATTATTATGAAAACAGAAGCATATGCTTTTTTGATTATATCTACATGTCATTGAGAAATTATGAAGAGATAAATAAGATAAATGCAGCATACCTCCAAAACCTTATCGATAAGAATATAAGCAGCATAGTGTTCAACAATGGAGGGGCTGTTATCGCAAAAAATACAGTCAAAGGTGAAGAATGTGAAAGAAGATTCAGACATTAAGCAAGATTTGACGGCATTATTATATGCCTGTATTTTTGTACTAATCACAATAGAAATTGCATTTTACAAAGAGCCTTTTTTTAATGTGATCAAATTCAGCATGGCTTTCATTTATTTCTCGCTGCTGCCTGGATACGCTATATTGCTGAACTTCGATAATAAATTCTCAACAAGCGAAAGAATAATCTTTTCATTTCCGCTTGGTTTTGCTATTTATGCAATCTGCGCATATTATCTCAACATGTTTGTATCGTTAGGATATTTATTATTTTTGCCTGCAATAATAATTCTAATTTCCGGATCAATTTATTTTTACAGGGCAAAAACAAATAAGAACAAAAATATTTAAGAACTTTTGGAATCAATCAACAATCTTATAATTTTCAAATCTTTTTTCAAGCTCAGGCCAGTTTGATTTTTCCTTACCTTCCAGCAAGAATTTTCCGACAATATAGCCCATGTCAATGCAATGGTCCATGTTGTTGTAATTGAAAAGGCCATATCTTCCGATTGTCAGCAGATTTTTGATGCTGTTAATCTCTTTCAGCACAAGATTAAGATTAGCCTTATAATCAATGTTATAAACAGGATAAATCTCATCCTCTTTTCTTACAATGCTTTCATAAATCTCAGATTCGTTTTTGATTATGCCTACTTTTCTGAGATCTTTTTTTACAATGTTCAATATCTCATTGTCTGAAAGATTTTCTCTTGTAGAGCCAGGCGGAATAGTAACCTCTGCACAGATGACTGTCTTGTTTTCAGGCACAGTGTATGGGCTGAATGATTTCTGCTCAGAAACCCTGTTGAATATCACCTCATCCCCTAAAAAGAATACCCAATTTTCATCCAATGCCTTTTTTTTGTTAAGGAACAGGTAAACCAGGACTAATGAAGAATATTTTAATTTTTTGGATGCTTCATAGCTTTCTTTGCTTATATTTGGCTTTACAAACTCTGCAAGAGCATTTATGTGGCTTGTGGAGATTATATAATCCCCCTCAATTTCTTTTTTTTGGGTCTTTACTTTAACTGCCTTATTACCTTTGACAACAATGCCTTTGACTTCTTCGTTAAGAAGCACCCTTCCTTTGTTTTGCTTAATCTCTTCTGCAAGATTTTCACATACCTGGACTATTCCGTGCTTTGGATAATAGAAAAAATCAGCACTTATCTTTGACTTTTCTTTTTTGCTGAGCATCTGCATCACTGCCTTAGGTATGCTCTCTACTGGTATTCTTTTCCTAGCCAATTCAACTGAAATATCCTTGGGATTGCCCCATACTTTTTTTGCATAGCCTTCAAAAAGAAGTTTGTAGCCTGATTTTCCAAATCCTCTTTTGAAATATTCTTCATAATTCGCTGGTTTTTTTGAAGAAGGCAAAAATGAAGGCAATGCGCTGAAGCCGATCTTAAATCCGTTCCATACTGTTTTTGGGCTTATGTTTGAAATAAGATTAGATATGCTTAACGGGAAAGAGAAATATTTGCCAAGGAAGAACAAGCTGTTTTTTTTCTTGACAATCAGATTGTCTTGTTTCAGAATTGTTTTGAAGAAAGGCATTATACCCTGCATCTGTGAATATAGCTTATGAGGACCAATGTCGAGAATAAAGTCCTTGTGACTGAAGCTTGAGCTTATACCTCCTACTTTGTTATTTTTCTCAATTATTGTCACTTTCTGACCATTTTTGCTCAGATAATGCCCGAGACTCAGGCCTGAAATTCCTGCTCCAATAATCACATAATGTTTCATTTTAGTAATTATTCTTCTGTTATTATTAATATCCTTGCTTATAGTTTATCCTTATCAATCTTTCTTGCGATTACCAATGTCTGGCCAAGCCAATAAGGAATCTGCAGATTTCCAATTCCAATGATTTTTATGACAGGCATTCCAATCTTGTGCAGCAGATTGCTGTATGTTTTCATCCTGAACATCAGATATCCTAAGCTCAGTGTCTGGAAATGCGGCTTAATCTTGATAATCTTAAAACCTTCTTTGTTAAGCATCTTTTTGATAGTCCTTCTGTTGAAATAGAACAAGTGGACGCTAAGCAAGAAAATCCATTTTTTTGCCATTAATCTTGAAAGCCAGCTGCCTATATCTGGGTAATTGACAACAAGCAGGCCGTTTGGCTTTAAGATGCGGTTAATCTCTTTGAGGTTTTTTGTTGGATTGCCTACATGCTCAAGCACATCCCACAGAGTAACCAAATCAAAATATTCTGAACTGAAATGATGCGCAAAAATGTCACCTGGAAATATCTTTATCCCATAATTTTTTTTGCACCATTCACACAGCCATTTGTTAGGTTCTGAGCCATGGACTTCCCAGCCTCTTTTTTTTGCTGCTGCAAGAAAGCTTCCTCCTGCTGTTCCAATGTCATAGACCCTGCCTTTCTTTTTGTGTGTGAATTTTTCAATATATTTCAATGCTTTGAAGAATGTATTTTCCCTGTACTTTGCCTGTGAGATGAAATTTTCGTCTGTTCCTTCGCTATAGCTTTTCAGCACCATCTCCTGCTTTATTCTAGGATTTATGTAAATCAGGCCGCATCTTCTGCATTTGACAAGCCTGTCAATCAGCAGCTCGTCACCAGAAGACCTGAATTTATCTACAAGCTCCTGCGGCTTGATATCGCCATATCTTGCAGGATATATTATTTTATAGTCGTCTGAGCCGCATAAGTTGCATTTTATGTTTTCAAAGATTGCAGTTTTCATGAGCAAGCCCCCGTATAATTTTGCTTCTTGATATGACTTTTATCTGGATATTGTATTATATCCTAATTTATATCTTAGCTGCAATCCTGAATGCCTTTAAATATCTTTTTATATCATCAAGGTTACGCACTTTTAACATATGCTTTAAGATGTAAGAAGGTCTTTGATAGAATTCCTTGTAAGCTTTTTTTGACATTGCTTCAACTTCTTCCTTGCTTTTATAGCCAAAAGGCACAAAAATTGCCTCATGCTGGGTATATTTTGAGAAATCTTTTTTCAAAGTGCCGTATTTTTCAGCATCTTCATATAATTTTGTCCCTATGTGCGGTGTTGTTATGCTGAACTGCGCATAATCTACGTCAAGCTCTTTTGCAAAGTCAATTGTCTTTTGCGCAAGCTTAGGAGTCTCTCCGGGTAGGCCGACCATGAACAAGCCCCTTACCTCGATTTTGTTTTTCTTTGTAAGCTGGACTGCTTTTTTGATGCTTTCAACTGTTGTTCCTTTGTTGATAATCTTTAAAAGCGAATCATCGCCTGCTTCTATGCCATACCATATGCAGAAACATCCTGCCTGTTTCATTTTCTTTAGGATTTCATCTGTGACAGTATTAGGATGCGCATAGCAGTTCCAGATTATATTCAGCTTCTCTTTTATCATCAAATCGCAGAGTTTTGTTATCCATTCTTTGTTTATTGTCAACACATCATCCCAAAAGCTAATCTGCCTTGCTCCATATTTTTCTATAACATGCTTTATCTCTTCAATAACCTTTTCAGGTGACCTGAATCGGATCTTATAGCCGAATGTGCCGTGTGTTGAGCAATATGTGCAGTTAAAAGGGCAGCCCCTGCTTACCATCATCTGGAGAGTAGGCAATCTTTTGTATTCTATCGGAAGAGGTATGTATTTCTCCATTGGCAGCAGATGCCTTGCAGGCATTGGCAGAATATCCAGATTTTGTATAAATTCCCTTGGTTTTGTCTTTAATATCTTATTTGCGTGCTTGAACATGATGCCATTGATTTTTTTCAAATCTTCTGCAGAGTTTAGAATCATGTTTTTATCATAATTCTTAGCCTTGAAAAATTCCATCAATTCGTGTGCAGTAAGCTCACCTTCTCCATATATAAAAATATCAAATATCTCATGTGCTTTTACTGCGCTCTCAGGAAATATAGTGATATGATGCCCCCCTATAATCATCAATTTGTCAGGGAAGTCTGATTTTAGCTTTTTGCCTATTTCTTTTGCTTTTTCAAAAGTAGAGGTTAAAGTAGACAGGCCGATAACTTTAGGATTGTTTTCTTTGACATACTGGGAAATCTGCTCAAGCGAGATGTTTCCTATCTGAGGGTCCAGGATTCCTACACTAAATCCTTTTTCAATAAGATATGCTGCAAGAGTTGCAAGTCCCAACGGAGGCAAAAATCCGCCTTCCTTTTCAGTAACTTCTATCTCATAGCTTTCTTTTTTTGACAATGAAGGATAAATTAAAAGAAGATCCATCTTAACCAACAAACCGGTATTTTACCAGAGTCCAGATTGCCTGAATACCATCTTTCCAGTTTATCTTTTTTCCCTGCTCAAATGTCCTAGGGCTGTAAGATACTGGGACCTCTATTATTTTAACATGCCTTTTTCTTACTTTTGCAAGAATTTCAGGCTCCCATTCAAACCTGTTACCATTTATTTTTATTGATTTTATGAATTTTGCATCAAATGTCTTGTAGCATGTCGCTTCATCTGTGATATGCGCGTTATAGAGCAGATTTGCTATCAATGTCAATAATCTTCCTCCTAGAAAAGCAAACCTATAAGCGCTCTTATGTTTCTTGAAGAAAAGAAGATTCACTCTTTTCTGCTGCTGGCTAAGGAATCTTGAGCCATACACAACTTTTGTCCGGCCATCGATAATCGGTTTTATGCATCTGTAGTATTCATTAGGATCATATTCAAGGTCTGCATCCTGGATTATTATAATGTCCCCTGTGGCATACTTGATACCTTCTTTTACAGCGCTGCCTTTGCCGTTATTTTTTGCTTTGATAACAAGTACAATATCTTTTATCTTCTTTACAATCTCGACTGTCCTATCTTTGCTGCCATCATCTACAACAATAATCTCTTTATCAATTCCATATTGCCCAAGATTGACTTTTTTTACGCGGCTTACTAATTCAGAAATATTCTCCTCTTCGTTGTAAGCCGGAATTACTACAGATAGTTTCATGGTATAGTCATTATTTACAATTTTAATTATTTTAAATTCATTGTTTTTAAAAAGTTTTGCATAGACCTATGTTATCCATGTCCTAATGAAATAATAAATGTCCAAAAACAATCTGCCATTGAGCATTCCTTTCATAATCCTTTTGGCAATATAAGACGGCCTGAAATAAAATTCTCTATAAAATCTTGAATAGTATTTTTCCAATATAGGCCAATCAAGATTTTCATGCTGATACACTCTTGAAGCTGTATGGAAATTATATTTTGTCCAATCATTGGTTTTTATCAATCCTGCTCTGTTCATCTCATCATAAATCGGTGTTGATGGAAAAGGAACAAGGATAGTCACTTTTGCATAATCCGGATCAAGCTTTTTTGCAAAGTTTATTGTCTGCTGCATAGTCTTTTCTGTTTCTCCAGGAAGGCCAAACATAAAAAATCCCACT
>JAGVIO010000044.1 GCA_020056025.1 archaeon | reverse complement strand
TAGCGATAGCTCCAAACAGGTGAAAAAATATGATTGAAAAATATCCAGGGTTTAATCAATGCTTTATAGGCAAAAATGCTCCTGAGAATGCTATAAAATTCATTCAGGAACTTAGAGGAAAGCCTTATAATGCAATAATAGATTGTGACACTGTTTTTATTTCTCCGAGAAGTTATTCTTCAAAAACAAGGCAGACAGGCACGCTTATGGCTGGCCTTGAAATGTCCGGCGGGTTTGTTGTAGGTTCGGAAGCAGCAGCTTTGCTGAGTTTTGAAGACTACATAAGAATTCTAGAAGAAAATGTAGAGCAAAAATATAATCTAGCTAGGAGGCGATAAAAATGAACAAACAAACACTTATTGAAATATTGCACAAAGGCGTTGACAACAAAGCATATGAAACACAGTTCATCTTGGACAAGCAATACGCTTGGGTTAAAGGCGAATATGTAGTCTGCCATAGGGACTGGAATTATGATGACAATGATATGAATGATGACCACGGCCGTTCTATGGCAAAGATAGGGCTTTCTGGTTTTGAGCAATTGATAGAAGAGGCATTGAAAAACAGCTCTGCAACAATGACTTTTGCTTCGATAAACACATTCCATTCGCATTCCAGATATGATTGCGGAGCATCAGAAGACTTTGACAAGGATGATTACCAAGGCAAGGTCCAGATAAGCATTTCAATATCAGATGAAAAAATAAAATATTCATTTTTGCCAACACCCCCTGAAATTCCAAGAATAAGGCTTCAGCAAGGCAAGGATTATCTTTAATGGTATTAAAAATGGAAATCAGAATAAAAAAAAGATATTCCAAAAGATTTGAAAGGTGAAATAGATGCTATCTGAAAAAGATAAGATAATATTCAACCATCTGAGGAAGAATGCACGTATTAATTTGACAGACATTGCAAAAATTACAGGAATTCCTGCATCAACAATCTATGATAGGGTTAGGTCAAACGAAAAATGCATAGTAAAGAAACACACCACTCTATTGGATTTCGCAAAGCTTGGCTACAATGCAAAAGCAAAGATTGCATTGAAAGTTAATCCCGAAGACAGAAAAAGATTGTTTGATTTTTTATCCACCTGCAAAAATGTCAATTCAATGTACAGGATAAACTATGGCTATGACTTCCTTGTTGAAGTGATATTTCCTGGGATTGTTGATGTTGAAGATTTTATCAACAGCATAGAATCAAATTTCAAAATAAAAGAAAAGCATGTCTTTAATGTTATAGATGAGATAAAAAGAGAAGAATTTATAATTTAAAATAGATATTAAATATGCAAAGGTGAAAAAATGAAAGCATTAATTTTGGCAGGCGGCTATGCAACAAGGCTCTATCCAATAACGAAGTTTATACCCAAGCCATTGCTTCTTATAAACGGAAAGCCGATGATAGAATTTATAGTAGATAAGCTCATGCAGATAGATAATCTTGATGAAATTATAATAGTCACAAATGCAAAATTCTACAATCATTTTAGGCTTTGGCAGGAAAGAATAACAAATGCAAATATCTATGGCATCAGAATAACAGTTATTAATGACCTTACTACAGCAGATGGTACAAAAAGAGGCGCAATCGGCGACATGCAGTATGTTGTTGACCAATGCAAGGTCGATGATGATTTAATAATTGTTGGCGGTGACAACCTATTTGAATTCGCTATGCCTGATTTAATCAGCTATTTCAATGAAAGAAAAAAGAATATTGTTGTCTTACATGACATCCATGACAAAGAAGCAGTGAAAAGATTCAGCATTGTCGAACTGAACCATGAAAACAAGCTAATCAATTTTGAAGAAAAGCCAAAAGATCCAAGAACAACGCTTATTGCGATCTGCTGCTACATATTGAAAAAAGAAACAGTTCCAAGGATAAAAGAATATTTAGAAAAAGGCAATAATCCAGACACTCCAGGCTATTTAATAGAATGGCTTTACGAAAATGATGAAGTGTATGGCTATGTTTTTAGCGAATCATGGTATGACATAGGAAATATCGAACAATTTGAAGAAGCTAACTTAAAATATGCAAACCTTTAATTTGCAGGCGATTGACATGGCTAATGACCAAGATCAGGAAATCTATAATCCAATGCCGGTAAAGGAAGAGCTTGAGAGAGCATATTCTGCTGGAAACCTTAACAATATCAAGTCACAGCTTGAAGAATTTCTAAAAGAGCATAAGCAGGATATTCTTGTCTCAGTGTCAGGCAAATACCAATCACTATCAACAGCTGAATTCGAGCTTACCCTTGAAACAGTAATCGGGCTTTATATTATTCAGCACAAATCAATAAATGCAAGGGCTGAAATTATAGAGCAAAAGCAGGAAATTGAGAAGGAAAAATGGATAAGGCACCAGAAAGATTCTTCTGAATCTTCAGAAGAGATTGCACTAGATTGGATCAGGAAATATGCAGGACCCTGGCGAACTCACAGGATTAGAACTATTTTATTCGTATACGAGAAAGACAAGCATCATTATCTTTCTATACTAGAAAACTCTTAGCCAACAACTTTCAACACTTTCACATTAGGAAAAAATCTTTTTACTATCTCTTCAAATGCCCTAAGATTAACAGCGCTTCTTCCAATAAGCAATCCTCTTGACTGCATGTCTTCAGGAGTTATTATCACAGTGCCTTCTTCCTCAACAATTCCTGCGGGTCTGATAGGAGCAACAACATTGCCTACAAATTCAACAAGGTCTTCGCTATACTCAATTATCTTTATTTTCTTTTTGAACATATTCTCAAGCCGATGGACATTTGCTCCGTGAGGGCCGATTGCCTTTGCCATGTCCCCCTTATTAACAACAAATATCAGCTTTCCGTTTTGCTCAAGGCAGTCCTTGATGTTCGCATTAGTTACCTTCTGGAACAGGGAAATAGTCTTTATCAGGTTCAAATCAAATTTTATCTTGATCATAGTTAAAAAAAGATTATTTTATTAAGGCAAGCACAGATATTCCGAATGGCTTTTTGCATATTGTTCCAAGCTCATCGTTAGCATATTTGAGCTGCACAACTTCTGTATTGGCCATTGCAGCATATTTCAGAACAGCTTCTTTTACATCTGCTTTGACATTTGATGTAAGATACACCTTTTTGGCTTTTGCCATCTTCAGATTCTTAAGCACCTCATTTGTTCCTACTGCAACCTTCTCTGTTTTCAATGCTTTCTTGATCTCATCTGCATAGCTCATTTTTTCACCTTGACAATAAGTCCAGGCAACCCTGTGCCAACAGGAATCGGCTGGTTAAGCATGACATTTTCAACAACAGAATTCAGTTTATCCTCTTCGCCTACAAGGCCTGCTTCAATAATATGCTTGACAGGTGTTTCAAAAGATGCCCTTGCCAAAACAGATGATTTTTCAGAAACAATGCCATATCTTGTTATGCCTTTAACTTTTCCTGAAAAGCACATTGTGTCGGCGGCAAGCATGATATGCCTTATGTCAACATTCAATCCTTGATCTTCAATAACCTTAAATACCTCTTTGATTAGTGCCTGCCTCGCAGCTTCGATTCCCAGTACAGCCTGAATTTCAAAAATATCATTTGTTACAGTTCTTGTCTGGTCAACCTCTTCCATTGACAGTACATCTATAAGATTAGAGCCTGCTGTGATAATGATATACTCTTCTCCTCTTTTCACAGGCAGCACTTGTTTAATGCTCTTGATACCCCTTATGTAGACAGACTTGAGCTTTTCTTTGAGCTTGTAAACTTCATTTATTAACTTCTCATCTTTGCTTTTTAATTTTACAGATATCCCCTCTTCTGTCTTTTTCACACTGATGCCTTTCATGCCTTTTTCGACTGCGCTTATCACAGAATCAGTCCTCATCCCTATTTCCTGCATCTTTTCATTGTCAATTGCTATATCTACCTTGCCTTCTGCAATGTCAACGCTGACTGAATTCATTAAATCTTGCAGCAGTGTTTCTTTTATGTTCAGTGCAAGCTTTTTGATATCCTCTCCTTTTGAATAAGGCTTTTTGAGGAATATCTCCATCATAGGCGTTCCGATCTCTTTTCTGCCGTCGAGGATTTCAATTATCCTTGGCAGGCCCACAGTGACATTCATTTCAGCAACTCCGGCAAAGTGGAATGTGTTCAGTGTCATCTGAGTGCCCGGCTCACCTATTGATTCAGCAGAAACAATGCCGACTGACTCGCCTGCTTCAACCTTTGAATTTGAATATTGCTCGTATACCTTCTTGAGCACTTTATTTACCTTGGCTTCGTTCATGCCTTCTGTTTTCTCTTTTATCTCGCCCAATTGTTTGGGCGAAAGCAAATCCTCATATTCCTTGAATGCGCCTGCCATTTTTATCAACCTACAATGAATCAATTATTCTCTGGATATTGATTTCTCCGTCTTCAGACTTTGATACATCCATACCGTCTTCCCCATAGCTGAACTGTATTATCCTTTTGCTGGCATCCCTTACAGTTCCGTCATATTCCACTTTAAGGTCTTGCATAGCATTAGCCAGCCTTCTGTAAAGATAGCCTGATTTAGGAGTTCTCAAAGCAGTATCCATAAGGCTGTCTCTTCCAGTCACACCGCCTAGGAAGAATTCATGGGGCAGCATGCCTGACTTGTACCCTGATCTGATAAAGCCATGGGCAGCACTTCCTAAGTCATGCCTCCTGAAGCAGCTCAGTGTTCTTCCGAAATAGCCTTTCTCAATTCTTTTTCCTCGCATAGCCTGCTGTCCTATGCAGGCAGCCATCTGTGACAGGTTCAAAGGGCCCCCTCTTGATCCAGAATCTGACATTATAAAGCTGCCTGTATTTCTTACAGCAAATTCAGAGACAATTTTTCCTGTTTCGTTTCTTGCTTTGTTCAGCGTCTCTAATATCTTGAGCTCCAGGGTTTCTTCAACAGTCCTGCCTGGGAATGTTTCTAGTTTTCCTTGCTTGAATATCGTAATCAGCTCATTGACATCTTCTTCTGCCCTGTTAAGGATCTCCCTGATCTTTATTTTAGCATTATCATGCAGATCAGTGTCAGATATAGCAGCAGTAAATCCATATTTCAAAAGCGTTTTTATTCCGAGTTTTGAGATCCTGCCAAGCATTTCCAAAGCCTTTTCCTGGCCATAATTCATATGAAGAGTCCTGAGCATAAGCCCTGCGCCGTCCCCAAGGTTTGCCTTGTCCATAACACCTTTGATCAGCAGCCCATTCTTGATAACAACTTCCTTGCTTCCGTCAATGTCCGCTGACCTGGCCTTGCCTGTGAAATTGAAATCTTCAGGAAGCAGCGCTGAGAACAATTCCTTTCCAGTAATCTTTTGCTTGTTAGGAAGCCTTGAGAAATTAAAGACACCCACACTGCATAGCATATCAATTGCCTCTTCCCTTTGCATCTCGATGTTTCTTGTCAGTATATAATTTCCTGATATCGCGTCCTGTACGCACCCTATTACGCTAAGCCCGTATCTTGGCGAAATCATCTGAGTCTGGACTTCCATCAATATCTCTGCTTCTGCCCTTGCCTCCTCTGTCTGAGGGATATGAAGATTCATTTCATCTCCGTCAAAATCAGCGTTGTAAGGCCTGCATACAGAAGGGTTCATCCTGAATGTTTTAAATGGCAGCACTTTTACCCTGTGGCACATCATAGACATCCTGTGCAATGATGGCTGTCTGTTGAATATTGCTATATCGCCATCAATAAGATGCCTTTCAACAGCAAAGCCCTGCTGCAGCTCTTCAAGCAAAGCATCCTTTGTTTCATCAGTTATCCTCTTTCTTTTTCCGTCAGGCCTCAGGATATAATTAGCCCCTGGATAAGTGCCAGGCCCTCTTTTGATAAACTCTTTAAGGTAATTTATATTCCATGGATTTACTCTCTCAGGAACAGTAAGCTTCTTCGCAACAATGATAGGGACTCCAACTTCATTCAGGTTTAGCATGGGGTCTGGCGAGATTGCGGTTCTTGAGCAGAAATTTGTTCTTTTTCCAGCAAGGTTGTGCCTGATTCTTCCTTCTTTGCTTTCAATCCTTTCAGCAATTGTTTTCAGTGGCTGCCCGCTTCTGTGTCTTGCAGGAGGCAATTGCGCAACACTGTTGTTGAAGAACGTGGTAATATGATATTGCAGCAGGTCCCAAAGGTCTTCAATTATTATTTCAGGCGCTCCTGCATTGATGTTTTCAAACAATCTTTGGTTGATCCTTACAATATCGCCTAACTTGTGTGTCAGGTCATCTTCGCTTCTTTCTCCGCTTTCAAGCGTTATCGAAGGCCTCATTGTAACAGGAGGGATAGGCAGTACAGTCAGAATCATCCATTCTGGCCTGACATAGCCTGGCTTTAAGCCAAATATTTCCATATCTTCGTCAGTTATTTTCTCAAGCCTTGCCCTTACATCAATAGGGCTTAATTTTTTGTCGCCCTCTATAAACGTGTACGGCTTGTCAATTATGACTTTCTGTTGCTTTGCATTGCAGTATGGGCACTTATTGATTGTCTTCAGGCTTGTCATCAATTCACGGATAGCTTTTCTTCTTGCCTCAAGCCCTGAATCAAGCTGGATAATGTCAAGCTTCTGCTTCTGCCTTTCTATTCTGTTCTTTGGCAAAAGTATCCTGCCGCATTCCCAGCAAGTTCCTCGCAGCAGGCTTAGGATTACATTAACAAAATTAATATGTATGACAGGCCTTGCCATTTCAATGTAGCCAAAATGGCCAGGGCATTCCTTTAATCTTTGTCCGCATGTCTTGCACCTGAGCCCGGGGTCAATGACACCAAGCCTGATGTCCATCAGTCCGCCGTCAACAGGATATCCTTCCTTGTCATAAAGCTCAGGCGTGACTATCTTGGCAGAAGCCATTTTTTTGATCAGCTGCGGGCTCATTATTCCGAACACAATGCTGTCAACTTTCTTGTAAACATAGCTGAGCTGGAAATCAACAAGCTCCTTTTCCTTGACAGCTGCTTTTGCTTCAGGCGCTTTTTCAGCTGTTTCGATTTCCTCAACATTTACAGGAACTTCTTTTTGTTCTTCTGGCATTCTTTTAACCTCAATATTTGTTCTTAAGCTTTAAGCTTGGATAAACGCATAATGATTTAAATTCATCAAGTATGAGCTTGAACGCATAGCTGATTTCAATGTCAGATATGTCTGAATCTCCGCAGATAGGGCAATATGCCTTTTCCTTGTGCGTGTCATAGATAGCGATAAGCCCGCACTTTTCGCACACAGGGATGACTGTCTTGTCTGAATCAAACCTTTCTTTCAGCAGCAGGCTTGCGCCGTGCGCCACAAAAGTGTCTTTCTCCATTTCTCCTAGCCTGAGGCCTCCTTCTTTGCCCCTGCCCTCTGTAGGCTGCCTTGTCAGCAATTGTATAGGTCCTCTTGCTCTTGCATGCAATTTGTTTGAAACCATCTGTTTAAGCTTTAGGTAATACATATTTCCGATATAGATTCTTGCTGTGTACTGCTCTCCTGTCTGGCCATTGTACATTGTCTCAACACCGCTTTCCCTGAAACCCATTGTTAGCAGCTCTTTTCTGAGATGGTCTTCCTGCTCAGAATGGAATGTTGTTCCGTCAATATACCTTCCGTTCAGGCTTCCGACTTTCGCCCCTATCAATTCTATCAGGTGAGAGATAGTCATTCTTGAGGGAATTCCGTGCGGCGAGAAAATCAAGTCAGGTGTCATGCCTGATGCAGAGAATGGCATGTCTGCCTGCGGCACAATCAGCCCGACAACTCCTTTTTGCCCGTGCCTTGATGTGAATTTATCTCCGATCTCAGGAATCTTCTCGTCCCTTATCCTTACCTGGACTAATTTATTCCCTTCTTCATTTTCAGTTATCAGTACAATATCTATAACCCCTTTTTCTCCGTGCTCTATGGCAACAGAGCTTTCACGCCTTGCAGCAGCTGCAAGGTTGTATTCATCAAATGAGGATAAGAACCTTGGCGGCGAAGTTTTTCCGATAATGACATCTTCTTCATTCACCGCAGCTTCTGGGTAAACAATTCCGTCCTCTTCCAAAAGCCTGTAATCTTTTTCGCTTTTGTAGCCTTTAACCTCTTTGTCAGGGATGCATATCTCATCAATAAGACCTCCGCTGTACCTTAATTCTTCAGCAATGCTCGGCCTGTAGTAAGATGATCTTCCAAAACCTCTTTCGATTGAGCCTTTGTTAAGAATGATAGCATCTTCCATGTTATATCCTTCATAGCTCATTATTGCAACAACAATATTTTGCCCGGCAGGATGTTTGTCATCTTCATATACCTCATGCATCCATGTTTTGACAACAGGTGTCTGAGGATAATGCAGCAGGCTTGTGTCCATGTCCATTCTTACCAGATAATTGGCAGCATAAAATCCTAGTCCTTGTTTCTGGTTTTTCGAGCCCATGTTGACTCTTGGCGTCGGGCTGTGCTGGCAGAACGGCACTAATGAAGTGCAGATGCCGAACATTGTGTAAGGGCTTATTTCAAGATGTGTGTTGTCTGTCTTAAGGTCCTTTTCAGAAAAAGAAACATATGCATTCTCTTCTTCAGCAGAATCAAGGTATTCGATAATCCCCTGGTTTATAAGATCACTCCATGTCAGTTCGCCTTTTTTTAATTGCTCAAGGATTTTGTCTGTCAGCAGAGGCATGCCATCTTTCACAACAATCAAAGGCCTTGTTGCCCTGCCTTTGCCTGCCTCTATTTCAACTATTTTTAATTTGTCGTCATATCTTATATTAGCATTGCTTTCGATCTTGCCTTTCCGCCTTTCGCTTTTGAAATTCTCTACAAAAACAATTGGCTCTTCAACTTCGCCGATAAATTTTCCGTTTAAGTATACTTCGCTCATTTTTCAACACTCGGCATTTTAACTCCCATGTTTTTCACTATTTTCAAAAGCTCTTCTTCATCAGAATTGTAAGTTGTCTTGCAAAGCAGCGCAAGGTTTTTTCTAAGCCCTATGTTTGTTCCTTCAGGAGTTTCAATAGGGCACAGCCTTCCAAGGTGAGTTGCATGCAATTCTCTTGCTTCGAAATTTTCCTGTGAAGCAGACAATGGTGATATGATCCTCTGCAGATGGCTCAGTGCAGCAATATTATTCAACCTGTCCATTCTCTGGCTGATTCCTTTTCTTCCGCCAACCCATGAGCCAGTTGCCATTGCGCTGTATATCCTTGAGGTAAGCAGTTTTTCCCTGATAATTACTTTTATAGACGGGAATTTTCCTCTTTTGACAGTCCTCTGGAAATTGTAAAGAAGGTCAGCAATCAGTACTTTTAAGTTAGTCCTGAGAAGGTCAGCCAGAAGGTCTCCTGAAAGTTTCAGCCTCTTATTCATATAATGGTCCTTGTCGTCTGTGTTTCTGTCTCCGTTTGCGACATCTATGAATTTTCGCATCATCTTGCACAGGTTATGGGCTTTGGCAGTCCTGTTTTTCTGTTCAGTTCCAAGGTGAGGCAGAAGGTACTTGTCAATAATCTCATTCATCCTTTCCATCCTGATATCTTTGGATTGTGTGATGCCTATTGTTTTTGCAATCTTGTCCATTGCATCCTCTTCATTTTTGACATCAAGGAACTCATACAAATTGATAAGGACATCTTCATATTGCTTCTCAGTTGAGACCATTTTCATTATAGTTTCGTCCTTTAGCACGCCAAGAGCCTTTAATATCAGTATCAGAGGAACCCTTTTTACTCTTGTGAATGACAGATAGAATATTCCGTCTTTCATCCTTTCAATAGTATGCGGTATCTTGAAGCTTCCTTTTTCAGAAAATACCTTGCCGGTAAACTGGCTTGGCCCTGAGCTTTCCCGCTCAACCAAAAATTTGTTTGCAGCAAGGTCTTCGATGCTTATCACAACCTTTTCGCTTCCATTTATTATGAAATAGCCGCCGAAATCATTAGGGTCTTCGCAGTGTGCAACCAATTCTTCCTTGCTAAGCCCATGCAGATGGCAGAATTTGCTTTTGAGCATTATTGGGATATTGCCGATCAGGCTTGTAAAGCTCTCCCTCTGGACTCCATTGATGTGCGAGCTTACTTCAATAAAGCACGGAGCAGAATATGTCAGTTTTCGCAATCTTGCTTCAGCAGGGAAAAGAACCCGCTTGCTTCCGTCTGCTTCAGTTATCTCGGGCTTTGTTATCCATATCTTGTCAAATTTAATTTTGAACTCATCGACATCAGGCGGAATGATCGTAGGTATAATGTCCCTGTTTTCATTTAATATGTCCTGCAGGTCATTTTCAATGAAATTATTGAAGCTCTCTATAGTTGAGCCGACAAAACTGTTTTCTTCAAAATATTTTTTGATTAATATGGTGTTCTTATTCACTTATGACTCCCCTGTAAAAAACGCTTTCGCCAGCTGTCTGGCTCTTGCGCATTATTTTTATTACATCGCCTGCTTTCGGATTTAATGACTCGATTGCAGGATCAGTTATCAGAATTTTTGGAAGCTCCTTGAGGGTTATGTGGTATTTTTCAAGCAATGCTTTCTTTTCAGATTCAGGCAATTTAGCATGCTTCGGAAGCAAGACATGAGCTTTTACCACAATACTTTTCTTCTTTATCATTTTGATCAACTTATTTTGTCCCTGTGAAATATGAATGAGCCGTACGAGATTTGAACTCGCGACATCTACATTAAAAGTGTAGCGCTCTAGCCAGGCTGAGCTAACGGCCCAAGACGCCCTGGCCGAGACTTTCCAAATGCCCAAATCGCCTAATTTGAGCGCATTTTTTTGAACTCGGGTCGCAACCGTGACAGGGTTGCATCCTAGGCCACTAGACTACCAGGGCATTTAGCCAGATATGTCTTATTTACGCTCATATAGCTACACCAAGTTTAATTTGAGCTAGGTTTAACTATAGAACATTTATAAGGCATGTGGCTCTGGATTTTTTACTTCTTTAAAAAGCTTGTGGTTTTTGGGGGTGTGGGACATTAAACCTTCACCCCCATCCATGAAAGATTATGCCACGTTTGAATTAGACCGTTCGCAGTATCTACTCTTTCAGGTAATTTTTGAG
>JAGVIO010000171.1 GCA_020056025.1 archaeon | reverse complement strand
GCAGAATTCTCCCAGTTTCCGTCAGGGCTGCAGAAAAAGCTTCCTTTGACATCGCAATTTCCCATATTTCTGTTTGAAGGTATTAAATCTCCACTAAATCTAGTATCAATATATCTTACTCTTTCACTGTCAGGAATCTTACAGCCATAGAAAATCCCGTTGAGGTTCATTATTGATTTTGTATAAAGCGTTAGCTGGACATTGTCAATTAATGCATAGCCAGAAGAGCCGTCAGGAACAACAATCCTTAGCTCAATGTTGGTTTTAACATTTGGAGCAATGAATCTTCCGCTGATTGTTTCATACTCTACTTTGAGGCTTGGCTCAATCTTTTGCGAATATAAGTTTCCATTTACGTACAGTGCGACATAGGGCTTATGGTCCATATCAAGATTATCAAGAACAGTTGCAGAAATAGTATACTCTTTTCCAGGCTGAAGCATATTATCAAATTTCTGGCTTACATAGGAGGGTCCTGTTAATTTCAGCTGCCTGTTTTGCAAAGAAGGCAGTCCTGATCCAATCTGCCATGAAATATTCAGCGTTATGTTGAATCCAGAATCCTTGACAAGGTTTCCGTCAGCAACTCTTGTGTTTGTAGGGATCTTTGCATTCTGGAAGCATCCCCCTATTGTTATTCCGGCAAAAATTGAAAAATTTCTTTCATTGTAAGACTCGTCATAAGTGTCTCCGCAGCAGGCTGTTCCTGTCCAATGGTCTTCTCCTCCAAAAGCAGCATTGCAGCTTGCAGGGTCAGCATTGTCAAGATTGTTTGTCCACTGGTTTCCGCTTGAGCAGTAATAAAATTTATCATCTATAATTATCAAATTGCCTTTTGAAGATGCCTTTCTTACATAGATGCTCCCTAGATTATTATTTTTAGAAGCCTCGTCAGAAGCGCATTCTGCAAATGTCTCATTTCCATAAGGATCAGTATAGCACAAATATCTTTTATCAGGTGTTGTCTGACTGCTGTGCAGCACAATTCCATTGTCGCCTGTCCTGAAATTGCCTGTTCCGTCATTCTTTGCATCGCAGGCATACCATTTCTCATCAACAGCAACAGCGTCAAATCTGCCGTTTCCAATGTAGAAGACGTCTCCTTCCTGCAGGCCAGAATGTCTCCATCCCCATCTTTCATCAGCTCCTTCTGCGCAGAGGAATCTTCCGAAAAGCAGGCTGTCTGAAGACAAAAGCCCTGAATCCGAATCTTCATCATCACCGCAGCATTTCTTGTCATTAGGAGCGTAATCATTGTAGAGCAGAGGATTGCTGTTGTCTGCACTGTTTCGCATGTAAGAAGTGCACTGCAGAGCATCCCTGTCTTTATTGACTATTGCTATATTGAAATTGTACAATATTCCGCCAGAGCCAGAACAGCTTGTCGTTGACCCTCCGCAATTAATCCCTCCGCCTGGCTGACCGCAATTAATGACAGCGCTATACCATCCATCCTCAAAACATTCAGGCCTCAGAAGTCCATTTATATAGCATGTAGAGCCGCATGCATTATTTGCAGAAGCAACTATGATTGCGCTTGAATAATCCTTATGCACAGTTCCAGAGGGGTTGTATAAAGAGCATAGGCAGGTTACAGCGCTCACAGACATAGAACCAGCTATAAAAACCACCAAATATATATAAAGAATCCAAAAATATCTTCCAAATCTCATATAAACCCTCTTTTTACCATGCCTTTTTCAATAATATTTAAAAAATGGAAAGATTATATTTAAATCTTACTATAAAAAGACAGAGCAAATGATGGACACTTTGTGGATATTTTTGCCAGGGATATTGGCACTTGGATTAATTACTAGCTATGAAGATATAAAAATAGGCAAAATAAGGAATAAATGGACAGGCTATGCCTTTATTTACTCCCTGCTTGCTTATGCGATACTTATAGCTTATTCCCTAATTTTTGAAAGCATAAATATATCCTACATGCTAGAGCTATTCACAAATCTGGCTTTTGCTTCGGTTCTTGGCTTTTTATTATGGTATTTTGGTGTATGGACAGCTGGTGATGGAAAATTGTTCATCGCATTTTCATTCATGATACCATTCGACATTTATGTGTTAGGCTATGAAAAATGGTTCCCTTCTTTCACCTTATTGACAAATATCTTTTTGTGCGCATTATTGATAGTGTTATTAATAATCGTATCTGTATTAAGGATAAAATACGTGAAAGATAGCCTAAAGATAGTATTCAAAGAATTCTTCAATTTAAAGAGCATTATCAAATCTGTTGCTTCTTTGTTTGCTATATACTGGCTGATTCAGATTATTTTTAACTTGGTAGGTTTAGACAGCTATGTATTTAGGATGATTTTAACAATTGCATTCTTTTCCAGTATAAGAAATCTGGGAAAAGGATATTCATATTTGCTCATTGCACTTTCTATAACTAGGCTTGTAATTGACAGAAGCATATACAACCTGGATTTTCTGACAGAATTTTTGATAATTGTTATAGTATGGGGGATTATCTTTGGCTTTTTCCAGAGCGGTTTATACAAGTTAAGCAGCGTGGTATTCAGCAGGGCCATAGAGCCAAAGTATCTTAAGCCAGGGATGGTATTGACAGAATGCATTGAAAAGAAAAAATTATCTGTTGACCTGCTTAAAGAGCTTAAGGCACATCCAGAGATTAAGATAATAAAAAGAAAAGGCGTTTGTTACATTAAAAAGCCCAAAGGCTTCTTGTCAACAGGCAGTTTTGTTGACGAGGAATCAGAAGGCCTTACCCTTGCGCAGATAAAAGAGATACAGAACCTTGGTTTCAAGCAGCTGCGTGTAAGCCAGACAATACCTTTTGCGCCATTCATCTTTGCAGGAGTTATCTTGACAATAATCGCAAAAGGAAATATTTTAATATTCATCATGAAACTTGTTAGTTAAGGGGTAAATAATGGACAACATAAAACTGGAAAATGGTTCTGCAATCATAACACTGAATCCTAAGATTTATCAGCTCGAAGTGATATACTCTGCAGCATACGTCTTCCTTGACAGGGTGTATATCCTGCTGGACGGCGATCCTGAAAAAAGCATCATTGTCAGCATAAAGCCAAAAACAAAAGAAGATGCTAAAACCCTGGCAATGGAATTCACTAACGAGCTTATCAACTATGCTGATTACAAGTCAAGGTCAGAGGATACTAAGCATTTGCGTGAAATTCTCCTGACAAGGGCATTGATAACAAATGACCCTGCTATTGCAGAGCAAGAAGAGATTATAGAAGATGATGATGATTATATAGAAGACCCTGAGGGCATAGCAATCCCTTGGGAAGATAAATACGGAAAATTGGATAAGGGCAACAAAAATGAGGATTAAGCTCAACCGTAATCTCTATTGCATTGAAGCAGTGCAGAAAGCAATCGAAGATTTCAAGGAGGTCTGTGACTGTAAGGTATTGAATGACTCAATTGAAATAGAGCTTGTTCCGAAAGAGAATATTGAAAATCTTGAAAAGGAATTCTATAATTATGTTCTTGGCTTGATGAAAGAAAAGCTTTGAGGGAATTATGGCAATCAATTACAGGGCTAGGGAGCTTGAAGGCAGATATTTCATTACTTCTGAAAATGGCAGCTATGCAATTCTTTCAAAGAATGAGTTTGAGCAATTAAAAAGTAACGAGATTAGTGAAATGCTTAAAGACAGATTGAGGCAATGCTGCATAATCATAGACGAGGATAACATTGACAAGGCAGCGCAGCTTCTAAGGAAACGTTATGATTACCTGTTCTCAGGCCCGTCATTGCACATAATAGTTGTTACTTTGCGCTGCAACATGAACTGCATATACTGCCATGCCAGCTCAAAGCCACAGAATGAAAAAGGCCTTGACCTGGACAAGGAAACAGCGCAAAAGACAGTTGATTTTATATTCCAATCTACTAACAATAAATTGTCAATAGAATTCCAGGGAGGCGAGCCGCTTCTGAATTGGGGCATTGTAAAGTACATAGTTGAATATGCAGAGGAAAAGAACAAATCTGCAAATAAGTACATCAAGTTCTCGCTTGTCACTAACCTTTCTGGGATGGATGATGAAAAGATGGAATTTCTCATTAAGCATAGTGTTTGCATGTGTGCTTCGCTTGACGGCCCGAAGGAATTGCATGACTATAACAGAATATTTGCAAATAACAGCAATTATGAAGATGTTGTCAATTGGATAAGAAAGTTCAATAATGAGTATAAAAAAAGAAAGGTTGAAGATGTCCGCTTTGAAGCATTGGTTACATTGACAAAGAAAAGCATGGATTATCCAAAAGAGATTATTGATGAGTACGTCAAGCTTGGCCTAAAAGGCATACATCTTAGATTCCTGGACAATCTCGGTGTTGCAAAGAATGCCTGGCAGGCTATAAGCTATTCAGTGGATGATTATTTGAAATTCTGGAAAAAGGCAGTCATGTATATCGAAGAGCTTAAGAAAAAAGGCATCGATATAGAAGAGCGAATTGTCAAGATAATGCAAGACAAGATTTCAGGCGAAATAGACCCAAACTATCTTGAGCTAAGGACACCGTGCGGCGCAGTCATAGGCCAGCTCACATACAACTATAATGGGGATGTATATAGCTGCGACGAAGCAAGGATGATAAATGATGACTTGTTTTTGCTAGGAAATGCAAAAGCAGATAGTTATAAAGACATTGTCACAGGAAACAAGGCCTGTTCGATTGTACTGTCTTCTATGAATGACCAGTATCTATGCAACAACTGTGCATATAAGCCTTATTGTGGGATATGCCCTGTCTGCAACTATGCAGAGCATGGCACAGTGATTGCACAAATCAGCCAGTCTGCAAGGTGCAAAATATTCAAAGAGCAGTTTGACTGGGTTGTCAAAGAAAAGTTTTTTAAAGGATAAAACCCTCAAAAACTAAAAAGAGGTAAAAATGCTAAAACTTCCAGAGCTAAAGAAAAAGATAGCCTCATTCTTGACAAAAGAGGATGGTAAGATAACTAAAGAGGGGATTCTAAAGACAGGATTGGTATTGGCAGCTGTAGCATTAACCTCACTGAAAACAGCAAATGCAGGTTCTGTACATTCAAGCTCGCTTTCAATGAACTTTGATGCAAACTCAAAATCAGCAGTAGGCACGCATGGCAGCCACACAAGCCATACTAGCCACAGCAGCCATGGAAGCCATGGAAGCCATGGCAGCCACCATAGCACTTATTAAAATGCGAAACCTAATATTAATAATCGGGATAGTTCTGATAATATTTGCAATTGCAGGCATATTCTTAATCAGCTCTGGCAAAAAGGAATTGACAGAGCAGGAATTTGAGGAACAGAACAAGCCTGTTCTTGAAGCGCTCTATGCAAAGTACAGTGACAGCAAGGAGATTAGTATTAAAGACAATAAAGAAAGTTTCATGAAAGGCCATGCGCTTACAGAAATATCTTTCATCGCAGTCAATGAAAATAATCCTGCTTTGTGCAATGCGCTTGCATTCAGCAAATACAGGAAACATTGTTCGCAAAATTTTGAGCTTTACTATAAATACAAGCCAAATTTGCCTAATTTAAACAATAATGCTGCAAAATTCAGTTTTGGCCATTGGAGCCTAACTAATGAGATAACAGCAATTGCAGTTAAGGAGCGCAATATTGAAATCTGCGATAATGTTGAAGATGAAACATTGCAGCAGGTCTGCAAAGACAATTTTTATCTGCATAGTGCAATACAGAAAAATAATCCAGAGTTATGCTATAATGTAGCAGGAATCCAAATCCAAGAAGACCCAATATTCTTGAATACAGTTGAAAGAAAAATCACTTGCTTGAGCATATTCAACAAAGACAGCTGCAGTTCAATCCAAGATGAAAAAGAGAAAAATGCATGCAATTTCTTTATAGAGAACAAGGATGCTATACTTAGCAAAAATTATCCATGCTCAAAAGCATTTGGCATTGACAAGTTCTCAAGAGAGAATTGTGAGATGTTTAGTTTTGCAGTCAAATGATTATTCAAGTACTGGCTTGAATTCACCTGTGCCAAACTGCTCAGCATATTTTTTCCAGATGCCTTTGCACTGCTTGTCAAACACGCATGAGTTGCAGAACTCGAATTTTGTTTTTAGGCAAGATAGTGAGTCTGCAAGATTGACCTTACCTGAATAAGAAGAGATATAATCCCCTTTCTTTTCCCATATGAGCTTATTGTTTTCAATTGCGCAGAAAGGAAAATCATCAAGCTGCACATCAATCTCCTTATTTTCAAGCGCTGAGTCAATAGCTTCTTTATAGTCACTTATCTTATACATCAAGAAGGGTTTTCCTGCAGCTGTTCCAACAGGGTGCATGTTTATCAAGTTTATCATGCCAAGCCCTTTAAACTCTTTGTTGAACCATTTGACTGTCTCCCTAAGATAAGGCATATTTAGCTTGTTCATCACAAAATTTATTTTCACATGCAAATCCTTTTCTTTTTTGAATGCAAGGACATGCTTAATGCCTTGCACAGTCTGGTCAAAGCTTCCCGGTGTCCTTGTGCATGCATTATGAATATTTTCATCATGGCTATGCAATGAGATTGCAAAGCTGTTGCAGCCAGCATCAATTACCTTCTTGACAAGAATATCGTATGCAAAAAGCCTTCCATTTGTGCTAAGCCCGATTATGCTATATCCTGTCTTTTTAGCATAATCTACCAGATGGACAATATCTTTTCTTATCAAAGGTTCTCCGCCGCTGAATTGTATCTTCCTAAACCCTTTTTTGTAATATGAATTTATTGTCTGCTCTGCAGCTTTTGTTGAAAGGTTCTGCCTAAGCCCTTGCTTGACAGAGCAGAAGACGCAATTGTTATTGCACTTATCCCCTAATTCCAGCACTAAAAATATAATTTCATTCATTTTATTGGCTTGAATTCTTTTGATCCGAATATTTCAAGGTATTCTTTCCAGGGACCTACGCATTTTTTGTTCATAATGCATTCTGCACAAAAGCCCTGTTTTTTTCTTGTCAGGTCAAAACGGTTTATCAGATGTGTTTTTATTGATTCTGGTATGTTCTCTTTTTGATATGCTTTTAGCAGATGATTATGGAATCTTTTTGGAAGTGTGCAGAAAGGATAGCCGTCAAAGAAGACTTTTGTATTGTCATCATTGCAGATATCAAGAACTTGCTCTAGACAGGGCTTAAGGTCTTCAATCTTTATCAGGAGGTCTGCTTTGTTTTCATAGGCTCTGCCTGTTGGCCTTACAAAGCAAAAATTTATCTCTGGAACTTTTAATGATATTAAGAGTGTTGTTAGCTCCGGGATATCTTTATAGTTGAATTTGCTTATCACAGTGCTCGGGATTACAGTAGCTTTCAATGATTTCAGGTTTTTAATTGCTTTTATTGTCTGGCTAAATGAGCCATTGACTTGCGAAAGCAGGTCATGGATTCTTGGTATTGAAGATTGTATTGAAATTATGAAATCAGTTATTCCTGAATTTATGAGTTTTTTGCAATAGGATTTATAGTATAGTAGCCTGCCATTTGAAAGGAGCTTGATTTTTTTGAACCCCTGTGATTTTGCATATTTGATTACATCGGGAAGGTCTTTTCTTAAGGTAGGCTCTCCGCCATTGAAAACTATTGAATCTGTTTCTTTTCTTATCTGTTTTATCCTGCCTTTTATCTCTTCCAGGGATAAGTATTTTTTTGCAGCGAGTTCTTTGTCAGTGTAATAGCAGAATATGCATTTATTATTGCATTTGTTTTCCAAAAAAAGCTCGAGTGTAATCTCTTCATTCTTGTCCATAGTGTTCCACATACTCCTTCCAATAGCCTTCGCATACATCCTTATGCCTGCAAGATGCGCATTTCTCAACATGCACTCTGCTTATTGTCTTCCTGCCTTTTGCAACATCCATATTGATAAAATCAGGGGCAAGGTGCTCAACATCTATGAATTTAGACTCCTGCACCTCGCTTATCATATCATGATACCCTTCTTCAACAAAACAAAGAGGATAATACCTTATTGCCCAATGCCTTGCTTTGTTTTCCTTGCCAAACTTCAAAAGCTCATTTATATTCTTGCTTGCTTCTTTATATGTCGGCACAATATCAAAAAAATTCTTCTTGGGCCAGCCTCTTGTTGGGTCGACAAAAATGAATTCTGAGTTTCTTATTCCTTTGGAAAAAATGAATCTGCCTATTTCTGAAATGTGCTTAAAATTCTGCTTAACTATTGTTGTGTTGCTTCCTATGTCATCCAAGCCTAGCTCTTTGACATTCTGCAATCCTTTAAGCAACTGGTAAAAGCTTCCAGGAACATTTGTCAATGAATCGTGCAATTCTGCATTATGCCCGTGTATTGAAAAAGCTATGCTGTTTATGCCATTGTTCAATAGCTTTTCAGCAAACTCCTTGTTGGAAAGCATCCTTCCGTTTGTTGCAAACATTATCCTCTCAAATTCCAGTTTCTTGGCAAATGCAATTATCTTGAAAATGTCTTTCCGTATCGTAACCTCTCCTCCTACAAGGTCAAGGTATGTGCTTCCCCTCATCCTTGCATCTGCTATCTTTTCCTGTATCTCTGCTGTAGAGCTAGGATGAATCACATTTCGCTTATCGCTGTTGCAGCAGAATATACAATTATTATTGCATTCATAGCCTACAAAAATTGCAGTCTTTTTTATGCGTTTGTCGTGTTCCATTTTATTATTTGTTCGATAAAATAACTTTGTCTCCAGGCTCACTCATCTTTATGTATTTTGCATAATCTGCTTGAGCAATGTCTAAAAGATTTTTAGGGGCTAGCGAAGCAATTATGTGCTTTACTCTGTAGCTCTTGAACAGGGCTTCTGGATAAATCAAAGCGCTTCTTCCGAAAACAATGATTTGCGCGCCCTTTGCATTCATTGCAATATTGTCAAATGTCCCATTTGATATTGTTGAGCCAGACAGAATTAATACATCGCTTGTGCTCAATAGCTCTTTGGTTACATTTGAATATACCTTGACATCAGCCACTTCATTTTTCAATGCTTCAAGTTCAGGAGCTGCTTCGCATCTTCTTTGGCTATATTCAAATAATCCTTTGTCTATTATGCAAACCCTTTTTGCTTTTGAATAATCAATGCATTTTAATTTATGAAAGCCTATTTGGGTGATTGTAGAATTGTTAGGAATAAAAAGATTCTCTGCTGCATATTTCTCAAATATAGTTTTATCTGCTTGTGCAGCAGCATTCAGCAATGCAGTGTATAAGCTCAGCATCCTTCGGTTGTTCTTATAAGGGATAGTAATATCACCTTTTCTCAAGTTCAGATTGCAGTCAATAGAAAAGTCACTGAGCAAAGCTCCTTCCATTGCGCCAAAACCATCAATCTTAAGGCAAGTCCCACAATGTCCTTTGTTGTCTTGTACCACAGGATAGAATGTAAGCAATGCAGAATTGATCTTAATTACGTCTATCTTTTGCTTGTCAAAAAGCATCCTTGCAGTTTCTTTCAATACCTCTCCAGAGACATTCTGCTCTTCTTGAAGCTCTTGCAAAACCCTAAACTTATCATTTTCTTCAGAGTCTTGGGTTATTGCTGCAAATTCATTGTATTCCTTGAAAGGGTAGCTTCTCCATATACCTGAACATTCGCCTTTCTTTATGCACGAATTGCAGAAGCTTGGAAAAATAATTGAGCCTTCGCCTGCAGTTAAGCCCCTGGAGAATCTGCGCAAATCATATGGCAGAATGCAATGTGGGAAATGATAGAGTTGCACATCAAAGCCTTTGTCATTCAGCATTTCAACAGGCTGCCTGATGACACTTGCCAGTGTGCTCACCTTTTCCATGACAGAATCCTTATTTTTTCCTGCCTCGCATATGAGCATGGGATTCATTATTATCACATGCTCAAAATCATCAGGATTAAAATTGCCAATGATGAATTTAGCAATGTTTTCAAGCTGCATATAATTCATTTTATGTATAAGCACCCTAAGGTCTATCCTTGCCTTATTTTTGATAAGGTTCTTCAACCCGGTAATCTTATGGCCAAAGCTTCCGGTATTTCTCGTTATCGAATCATGTATTTTTGAATTATTGCCGTAAATAGTAGTTATTATCCTTAGGCCCCTTATCTTTGCTACTCTTTTTGCGAATAAGGGATAATAGAAAGCTTCTGCATTTGTCAGCAATCTTATATCTTTTGCGCCGCACTTCTCAGTATATTTTAATATCTCTAATAAATCCTTCCTTAGTGTAGGCTCCCCTCCGTTGAAAACAATCATTGGATAATTTGCAACAATCTCTGCAATCTCTTTCTTGATGTTTTCTAAGCTGGGATTTTCTCGCTTGCCCTTCCTGGGCACAGGGCAGGATATGCAATTATCATTGCAATCAAATGTAAGAGGAATAAAGTCCCTGTCTATCATTTCCTAACAGCCTCTTCATATACCTGTTTCATCATCCTGTTCTTCTTTTCAAATGAGAATTTGCCTCTTGCGATTCTAAGGCTTTCCATTCCCATTCTTTTCCTTAGCAGATTGTTATCTATCAGCTCAGACAGCTTGTTGTAAAGCTGAGAATTCATATGACTGTAAAAATCAGTTGGTATATCGCCTATTGGCTCTATTCCAATGTTCTTTACATAATCAAAATTTCCAATGTCTATCAAGCATCCGTTCTTATTGTCTTCAACCATTTCAGGAATGGCAAAAAGGTTGGTTGACACAATCGGCAAGCCTCCGGCCATTGCTTCCTCTATAGCAAATCCATACGGCTCATAATAGGCAGGGTGCGCATATATATCAGAGCAAGGTATAATCTCATTCATTATTTTCTCTTTTGATGCAAGGCCAAATTCAATGCATTTGTTGTTTCTTATCTTTGCAATATACCTTTCTCTCATCTCTTTATCCTTGCAAGGAAAATCCCAGACAGAGCAAATCCTCAGCTTGATATTGTCATACTTTTTCTGCAGCATCTCAAAAACATCAATTAGGTTTGCCCCTCCTTTCTTGAAGAAATCGCTGCTTATGAACAGAATGTTAATCCCTTCATGTTTTTTGTTAAGCAAGGAATCAGCTATATTTCTTACAGCAGGGTAAACTACAATTGATTTCACAATAACCTCTTTGTCTTTAATGCTGTTTCTCATTGACTCAAATCCAGCATTGCTCTTAAAAACAAGCTTCTTAAGATTATTTTTCATTGCAAGCTTCTTGAATATCTCTGCCCTTGCCTCTGCAGACAGGTCAGAATTAAACAATCTAAAACTTGTGCAGGACTGGAAATTTGCAGGGGTATATATCCATTTATTCAGGGTTATGCATGGAAATTTTATTGCTTCAATCAAATCATGCTCCTTTGACTCAAAATATTCCAATCCATATTCAAGAAAATTTGTTTGCTTTGGATAGATTGAGCTGTACCTTATTCCTTCAGGTGGGCAATGTGCAACTTCTATAGAAAAGCCATGCTCCCAATCAGTCAGACCTACATTTATCATATGTACTATTGTGTCGCTGTAATATAAAAAATTATAGTTTGTTCATGGAAAAATCAAGCATAAGTATAGATCTTATCCTCTTTTTCATAGAATAAAAGAAAGGCCTTAGATAATAATCTGGATATTTGATAGTAAGCCATTTATGAAGATAATACCAAATCATTTTTGGCTGTGTGAAAAACTCTACTGTTGCCTTTTCCTGCCATTTTATTAGGTCATTGGCGCTCAGGCTATCAGTACAAGCAACAGCATTTCCCCATCTTTTGTATTGTGACCAGTCTTTTGTCAGCAAATGCAGCCCCTTTCCTTCTTCTGCTAATTTGTAAAGTTCTGTGCCAGGATAGGGTGTTACTATATTGAAAGCAGCTATCCTAATGTCCAATGATTTTACAAAGTCTAAAGTCCTTCTTATAGACTTATGCGTCTCTCCAGGAAGGCCTAATATAAGCGAGCCCCTTGTCTCTATTCCATATTTTGTCAATAACCTGTAAGCGTCTCTTATCCTTTTCAGGTCATTCTGCTTTTGCACAGAATTCAATATCTCTTCATTGCTGCTTTCAATTCCAAGGCTTACCCTCACGCAGCCAGATTCAGCCATTTTTGATATCAATTCTTCATCCAAAGAATTTGCACGGGTCATGCACGACCATTCAATATTAAGGTTTCTGTCAATAAAATTCTGCAGCAGTTTCATCGTCCTTTCCCTGTTTAGCGTAAAGGTTTCATCATGAAAAAAGAAAAATTCTGTGCCAAATCTTTTCTTTATCTCAGATAGCTCTTCAACGACTGAATTTATTGACCTGTAACGGATATTCTTTCCAAAAGTAGAGTGGCAAAATATGCAGTTGAACGGGCAACCCCTTGATGTTATGACCGAAGCCATTTGTTTTATCCCTTCAGTCTGGTGAGGATAAAGGTAATTTTTCATTGGAATAAGTGCCCATGCAGGATAAGGCAGTTTGTCAAGGTTTTTAATAGGTTCCCGGGATTTGTGGATGACAGGTTTGCCTTTTTTCAAATAAGCAATTCCTTTGATTCCTGCAATGCTCTTTTTTGCTCTTATTGCATTAATCAATTCCCTGAATATCTCCTCTCCTTCACCAATTACAATAAAATCTATATGTGGATTTTTAAGCAAGGTTTCATGTGGTATTGAAGAAACATGCGGTCCGCCAACAACAGTTACGCAGCCTAGCTTCTCTTTTGCAATCTTAAGCAATCTGCTTGTCTGTGGAAATTCAGGTGTTGTGCCTCCTGCGCCCAATATATCTGGCTTTAACGAGATTACCTTCTGAAGAAGCTCGTCAAAAGACATTTTCGCCATATGCCCATCTATCAAACTAACATCAAAACCTTCTTTTAAGGCCACTGCAGCGATATATAGCAGCCCTTCTGGAGTCCTTACCTCTCTCTTCTTTGGCTCTTTAGTCTTGTAAAGCTGGTATATATGGTCATAACATAGCCTGAATAATACAACTTTAAGCTGCTTTTTCTGCATAAGAATGAGCTTTATTTCACATTTTATAAATTTTAATCTTCGTTAGCGAGAAATCGAGATTATTTTATCCGCAGAAATATTTCGCGTGTATTTTCACCGAATATGAAAACAAGCGTATTTTTGTCCTCAAGAATATACTTCTGCAGTGTATTTGTTCCATTTCCCTTAAGCTCAACATAATTCATCTCAAGCACATCATACTTAAACCTAGTTGTAGAATTTCCTTGCTTAACAACTAACAATCCGTCTCCATCAAAAGTAAGCATTTTCTCTTGTGTGTCCTGCTGCCAATTTCCAACAATAAGTTCTTTATCAGACTTCGAGCAAGCAGCCAATGCTAAAGAGATTATCACCAATGCAAAAGCAATGCCTAGCAGTTTTGTTTTCATATAAAGAATATACGCTCTCCACTATATAAATCTTACTTGCCATATCCTGAGTTTTTTGTGTGCTCAGAAATAACATATGCTGGTTCATAAAAAATAAATATTTGGTTTCTTGAAAGAATGAAAATCTGTATTTTGAAAATAAGCGCCTGCTCCCATAAAGCAGACAACATCTCCTTGCTTTAGCTTTTTAACATTCTTCATCTTAAAAATAACAGAATTATTGCATGCAAGCCCATGGAAAAAACATTCTCTTGTTAGTTCATTACTTTTGCTGACGAAAATCACTTTCTCTTTCTTGAAAAAAATACAAGAGCCTATATCAAGATAAACATGATATGTTTTATCTAACTCTTGAGCAGACTCTACACTTGCTAAAAAGATGCCATTGCTTACTATGCCTCGCCCTGGCTCAGAATAGAATTTAATACTGTATTTTTCAGACATGGCCATTAAACGAGATTCTAGCTGTTCATAAAAATTCTGCTGGTCGCCAATAAGGTTAAAACCGCCGCCTATGTTAATCAATTTTATATTTTTCAGGTATTTTTTAATTATTTCTTCACATCTGTCAAGGATAGTGAATACTTTATGTGGATTGCTCATATGAAAGCACAATCCATTTATTTCTTCAGAAATCTTAGGGTTAGAGTTAACGAGCAGTTCAATCTCTTTCAGGCTAAGCCCTGAATCGATTGCATCATTTAAAATATCTGAAATTTTTAATCTTAGTGAGTAAATGCTATTCGGCGCGAATCTTAAAAGCCTCTTAAGCTGGTCAATTGTAAAAAAGCTGAAATAACGAACGCCATATTTATGCGCAGCCCTTATTATTCCTTCATCTGCCAAAGGGTTGCTGAATATTATGCATTTTCCATCAATACCTATTGATTCCAGCTTTTTAAGCTCTCCTAAAGAAGCAATTTCAAAATTCGCATCAACCTCTTTAAGGCATTCTAATACATCATTGCATGAATTTGCCTTTAGTGCATAATGCATCCTTGTCTTATCTAATGCCTTTTTCAGTTCAAGATAATTCCGCTGCACTGCTTTTCTGTCAAAGACAAGGCAAGGCATATCAAATTTGCAATTGACAACTTTGCCAATAATATCCTTTTGAGCTTTGTCCACGTTCAACCCCTTGTCCAAACGCCTAATCTTTCTATCGCCATAAACTGCTTTCCCAAAAATTTTGCAGTAAAATCCTTTTCATTCTCCCTGTTCATGTCATGCACAAATATTGTTCCTTTTTTGCACAGTTCTGCTGCTTTTTTTATTGTTGACAGTCTCCCAGGCATATCCTGCTTATAGCCATGCGGAGCATCCACAATCACAATCTCCCAATTATAGTCTTTGAGCCATTCAGGAAAATCAATAATTGGATTATCTTCCCATTTTTTATCAAGCAAAGTCTGATATTTCACTTTATAGGCAGGAGCATCTGGCAAATCCTGCATCCATTTAACCTTATCCTCGATAAAAACAGTTAGCCCGTTTTCATTTGCCTCTCTCCAAAGTTTGCTATCCTGTCCAAGTCCAAAAACAAGCAGGTTACAAGACGCTTTTCTTATTATTTCCTGCAATATCGCATCATATTCTGCTGCAACCATTGCGCCTCCTGCTTCAACAACATTTTCTATCTTTGCTTGCCAATAAGAATCATTCTTTTGTAGAAATTTTTCATTCATTAACGGGTCTTTTCCATCATACCTTCCAGTAGAAAGCCATGCAGAAAATCTGCATCCGCCAAGGCATTCTGAAATGTAATGGCATTCTTTGCACTCTCTTGGCAAAGTTTTGTTTTTACGCATATCCTTTGCAAAGTTTTTGTTCCAGCAATCTTCAATCGAATCCTCAAAAATATTGCCTAGCTTTTCTGAGATGGAATAGCAAGGCTTTATATTTCCAAAGGGATCTATCACGAGAATGCTCCTTGGCCCGCAACTCTCTGCGCCAAATGCAACCTGCCTTATTTTTTCAGGATTGTATGAGCAGAAAGGTATTGCTTGAGAGATATAATAATGTGTCTTGTTTCTTGAGTTATATGCAATCAGTTTATCGACCAATAGTTGGATATCTGAATTGCCAACAGGCATTTTATTGTCGATATTTGGCACAGGCAATGCCAGAAACCATTCATCAGGCTTGATTTGTTTGACAAGCAAAAAAAACTAGATC
>JAGVIO010000114.1 GCA_020056025.1 archaeon | reverse complement strand
TCTGTGATCGGAAACGGAAATACTTCTGTCGGAGAAACATGGAACTGCACAGTTATACCGACTGACATTTATCAGAATGGAACAGCTGCAAGCGACAAGGTTGTGATTGGAAACACTGCGCCTGGAGCTCCTGTTATTGATGTCACTCCAAACCTGCCTCATGATTACCATAATCTGACATGCAATGTCACAACTGCAAGCATCGACCCTGACCCTCAGCTGATAAATTATACATTCTTCTGGTTCAGGAACGGGACTTTGATGCTTACTATTTGGAATACCGATCAGAATATCTCTGTTTTAGGAGCCGGAAATACATCAAACGGAGATCTGTGGAACTGCACTGTCATGCCTTATGACGGAATTGATTACGGATCAAATGCAAGCGATGCTGTAATTGTAGGAAATCTTGCTCCGACTGCAGATGCAGGAGCTGACCAGAACTGGACTGCTGCACTGCCTTTCCCTGTACAGTTCAATGCGACAAACAGCACTGACCCTGAGAATGATACGCTGACTTATTCATGGGACAATGGAATGACAGGAGCAGAGCCGATTTATAACTATAATATGGACGGAACATATGTGATTGTCCTTACTGTAAACGATTCTGAATTATCTGATACAGATACAATTGTGATAAGGATAAATGACAATTCATCAATAGATGATAATTCAACATTGATAAATTCTACAATAATCAATTCAACAATCTTTAATTCAACAAAAATAAGGTCAGTAATAATCGGAAGCAACGTAAGCAGCTCAACAAACTATGACTCCAATCTGACAAACGTGAATGAAAGCAATTCATATCTCAATAATTCATTGGCAAATGATTCGACAATAATTGATTCAACAAAAATCAGATGCATAATCAGCAATGGAAACATGATAAACCTGTCTGTCAACTATAACTCCACCTTGAATGATGTGAATGAGCAGAATTCAAGAATAAATGATTCAATCATCATCAGCTCAGATATCTTTGACTCTGAGCTTTCAAACTTCAATGCAACAAACTGCACGATAATCAGTTCTATGCTGCATGACGGAAACTGCAGCAACAGCAGGGTAGAGAATGTAAGCTACAGCTCTGGATCATGGTTCATTGACCCATCGACTGTAATCAATTCAACATGCTATGGAACATGCATTGTCTCTGATTCAACTGTAATCAATTCGATAATAAACAATTCAAATGTTACAGATTCAAACATAAGCAGTAATCTTCTGCTTGGATTAAGGGATCTGAGCGCAGTCGATGCAAATATAACAGATGAAATGCTTTATTCTGGAAATGCGACTTATTCAAGCTATACTTATTCAATAGGATCGCCATTGGCAAATCCATTGACCGCTCCATGGACTTTGGAAAACATCTATTACAAATGCGGAGACACTAACTGCACTGCGCCAAATGTGATTGGAGCAAACAACAGTTATCCATCATGCTATTATGACTGCACTGCATGCGGAGACGGAATATGCAATATGGGCGAGACAACTGCAAGCTGCGCTGCTGACTGCCCTCTTGGGATTTCTGCTGCCGGAGGAGGAGGCGGAGCAAGGTGCAGGCCTGAATGGATATGTGCTGACTGGAGCAGATGCATCAGCTGGACACAGACAAGGGATTGCTATGATGCAAATGTGTGCGGAACATTAACAGACAAGCCTGCAACTGAGATTAACTGCAGCTGTGTTGAGTCATGGGTATGCGCTGCATGGGCTCCTGCTGAATGCAATGAATCAAGAAAACAGACAAGGGCATGCTATGACGAGAATCTCTGCGGAACATCTGTCATCAAGCCAATGACTGAGCAGGAATGCGAATATGCTGCTCCTGCAACATGCTTTGACAGAATAAAGAACCAGAATGAGGAAGAAGTTGATTGCGGAGGAGTGTGCGCTCCTTGCATTGAAATACCATTTATCGGAAAGCCAGGATTCTGGCAAGTGGTGCTGAACCTATTCAATGAATATTTTGTGAATGCTGTAAAGAAAGCATTTGCCTTTGCTTCTGAAAACATATCAAGATGGTATTATTCATTCTCCAGCTTTGTGACAGATGCCTATGTGCCATTGGGCATTGAGATTGTCAAAGCAGCCGGATATGGAATTGCTGCTCTTGCTGTGCTTGCAGGAAAAGGCATTGCAGCTGCTGCTGTTTATCTTGCAAAATCAATTGCAAATATTGCTGTAATTGTTTCAGGATATGCTGCTGACAGTTTTGCAAATGCCTATGATTACACTTCTAACCTGATAATTGGCAAGTATCTTCCTTTTGTTTCACAGATGTTTGCAAATACTTATGATTCTATATCTTCCTCTGTTTCAAATTCTTATGATCATATTTCTTCTTTGATTTTCGATAGGTTCTTGCCTTCTGCAGGAGCATTTTTCTCAGGAGCTTATGATTATATCTCTCAACTGGCTGGAAAAGGAGCAGGGCTTGTTTCAGAATTTATTACAAAGACAATACCCCGCATTGCTTCAAATTTAGGTTTAATTATCATCAACAACTGGGTACTGATTGCATATACCCTCCTTGCAATTGCTGTGCTGTTGGGAATCAGTTATACTGCTGTACATTACAGGCAAAGGGCGTATGATGCATATCATGCTTATCAGCACAGGCTTGAGCTTGGCAGAAAGCGCAGGGAAGCAGAGCGAGCAAAAGAAGCTGAAATGCGCAGAAGGCAGGAGCAGGCAAGGCAAAAAGCGCTTATTGCAAAGCAGAAAGAGATAATGCGCAGGATGCAGCAGGAAGAGAAGCAGAGGATTAAAGAGCTGAGAGCAGGTGTGCAACAGGAGCAGAAAAAGCATTATGCTGAGATGAAATCAAAGTATGCTGAGCAGCTAAGTAATTTCATAGCAGACGCAAAGGCAAAAAGGCTGAGCAGCCAGGAAGTGCATAATATGCTTGTTGCAAAGGGCTGGCCTGACAAGTTTGTGGACAGGATATGCAAAAAACATTTCAGGGAAAAGCCAAAGCACGGCAAAAAAGCAGGATTTACAGAAGATATGCTTGCAAAGGAAATGGAAATGATAGATAAGGAGCTGGAGCAGCTAAAATGAGAATTGAGATAAGCAGCAGGATTGAGAGGCTGAACAAATGAATAATATCGAGATAAAGAGGAATCTGTACAGG
>JAGVIO010000070.1 GCA_020056025.1 archaeon | reverse complement strand
GGATAAAATCTATTGTTGAAAAGTGCAAGAACAAGAAGTTCACAGTTTTGGTATGTGCTCAGGATGCAAATGAGGTTGAGCAGTTCACAAGATTAGAGCCAAATTTCATTGCTTATGAGCCGCCTGAGCTTATCGGAGGAAATATTTCTGTATCTTCTTCAAAGCCAGAGATAATTGCAGAAAGCGTGCAGAAAGTGATGAAAAGGAATGTTCCTTTGATTGTAGGAGCAGGTGTAAAGACTTCTGAAGACGTCAAGATTTCTATGGACTTGGGAGCAAAAGGAGTATTGGCTGCATCTGGCATTGTTAAAGCAGAGAATCCAGAAGAAGCTGCCCGCGAACTTGTGAGCGGCTTTTAAACAATTTTATAAAATCCTTCAAGGCACTTCAACATAAATCTTATGCGGGCTTGTGTACTGCTGGCCGTTTGCTGTTACAGAAACATCAAAGACATAAGTTCCCTTTTCAACTGCGTTTGGAACAGAGACAAGCACAGGAATCTCATTCTTTTCATAAGGGTCAAGGCTGAACGGTTCTTCATCATACAGCAGCCATGTGCTGAAATCCCCTTCAATCTGATCCTGAGTGCCTTTTTCAAATCCACCTTTGGATTCTATCTTAATCTGGAAATTCTGCGGCTCTTTCCTTATGTTCATTATGCCTATTCCGAAAACATCCATATTACCTGCTGATATTGTCTTTTTGTTAAAAGGAACAGCAGTAGGCTCTCCTCCAGAGAGCATCTCAGAGATCTTTGCCTTTGTCTGCGTGTCTAGCTCTGATTTTATCTCAGCTGTCTTTGTGAAAAATGTCCTTACCATTATAAGGCCCAGGCTGAATATCACAATAGAGAGTATGATTATAACCAGAAAATTGATAGATAGTTCTATCCCCTTCTTATTGCGATTAAAAGAAAATAAAGAATAAGCTCTTGGCATTTTCTATTTCAGCACTTCATATTCCCTGACAAGGATTATCATGAACAATACAAGCACAATTATGCCTGCGATGATATAGTATATCCCGTCAAAGATATCTCCTGAGGATATCATAAGATACGAGCCAAAAGCCATTACACCAAAACCCAGCCAGAGGAATTTGTCCAGTACAATCTTCATTATCTCAAATTCCTGCTGCTCTGTCATCTTTCGTTTCATGATATCACCTTTTTTGAACTTATTGACATATTCAAATCTTTATCTATCCTACATTCAGGAAGAATGTCTTTTCTGCATATAATGTTGGTGCAACAGTTGTATCAATACTTCCGTCAGAGGCTGGCTTGTAGCTGTTAATCTTTATCCTTATTTTATAGACATCGACTGCATTCTTCTTGTCAGTCACCTGGAAAGAATATACTTCTGAGTCTGCTGCTCCAAGCATAAAAGGACCCTCAGTAAAAAAGAAAGTTATAGGAGCACCAGCAGGGTCTGCTGCGATGCTCTCTTCAGTGGCTGCCGGGTTGCTTTTTGCGCCTGTCACTGCAATACTTATCTTAAAATTAAGGTCTCCAAGGCTTTCTGTATTCTTTACGCCAAAAGCCAATGTTGATGTTGAGCCTCTGTCAAGATTGACATTAGTCGAAGGGAAAGACAGTTTCTTGTCTCCTGTCCTAAGATCCTCAAGAATCTGCTCTTTTATCTGCTCCTGGATTGTCCCTGTTGTTTCTCCGATCTTTTTGAACTGGCTTCTGATAAATGTTAATCCCAAGCCCAGCAATGTCAATGCAAGAACTATTATTATAATGGCATTGATTGAAAGCTCTAGAGAAGCTTTTTTATGCCTGCCTATCTTTGTGATCTCAAACATTATTACACCTCTTTTAGATGATTTTGATAATTATACAGAGATTATAATCGTTTTTATTTATAAAACTTGCGGTAAAATAGACGATTCCTTTTTTGATGAAGATATATATTTAAATCCAGGCATATTACCAATCATATCATGAAAGCAGCTGCGCTAAGGATGCTGGGAAAAAGCATGTACATCCGTTTTTCATTAGGCGGACTTTTGTTGTTTGGCTTTGAGTATCTGCTGACATTTGTATTGACTGAATTTGTTTACATAAACCACAGGATCTCTTATGCATTTTCACTGGCAACTGGCCTGTATATATTGTTCTTTTACCACAAGAATGTAACTTTCAAGCTCAAGAAGCACACAAAAACAATGATGCTCAGGTTCTTTGGTGTGTATATTCTGTCTTATTCAGCAAATTGGCTTTTTGTCTTGCTGTTGACTATGGAGATGAATTATCTTATAGCAATACCAATTGTGACATTTATGCTGTCTTTTGTAGACTTTTTTGCAAATAAACATCTGGTGTTCAGGAAGTAATTAGAAGAAGCAACTGATTATTTGTATCCAAACAAACAGAGCAGGAAAAACCAAAATATTTATATAGTTGTACTAAAATACTACATATGTAGGTATAAAATACAACATGCTGACGAAAACAGAAACCAGGGTGCTGGAGCTTTTCACTTCGAGGCTGTTAGACAGCTTCACTATAAGGGAAGTCTCAAGAACAATAAAAAAAGACCTTAAGATAGTACATACTTCAATAAAGAAACTGATTGAGGATAAGTTCCTCATTATGGAAAAGCGAGGCTTGAGGCTTGATTACAAAAAGAACATCCAGGAATTGGCATATATAGAAAATACAAGGAAAGACGAATTCCTGAAAAAACATCCTCTGATTAAGATGCACACATCAAAGTTCATAGGGAAATCAAAAACAAAATTATTCACACTGCTTATCTTTGGCTCGTATGCATCTGGCAAAGAAAAAAGAAAGTCAGATATAGACCTGCTGGCGATAATCCCTGAACTGGACGAAAGTTTTGAAAGGCAATTGAAAGCAGTGCTGTCTGCCTCTTCTGAGAAATATCATATAAATGTGATAAGCGAAGAAAGCTTTAAGGAAATGATAAGCAAAAGGGACGAAATGAATATAATAAATGAAACATTGAATAACCATATCCTGTTATATGGCAGTGAAGCATATTATGCCTTATTGGGTGAAAGAGATGTTAGATGATAAGAAGATAGAGCAAATCAGGAGAAAAGTCCCTGAATACTTCAGCAATGGCGATATCTCAAAAGAGGATAAGAATAAATCACTGGTAAACTTCTACACAGAAAATGCGCTAATATCATTGAACACAGCAAAGCTCTTGAACAATATATCATTCAGCAAAGAGCTGAAGAAACAGTTTGATTTTCTGGAAGAGGATTTCGAATCATATCTCTGGATAATCAACGCTTCTTATTACTCTATGTTCTACATGGCTGGTGCATTATTGGCAAAGGAAGGCATAAAAGTGAAATCAGAAATAGGCATACACATGAAAACATTTGAAGCAATGGTTTATTATTTCTACCTTAACAGGAAAATCGCAAAAAAATACCTTGAAGACTTTGAAGAAGCGCAGGAAGAGAGCCAGGAATTGCTTGGAAAAGAGGAGCCTATCAACATAATGCAGCGAAAAGCAAAAGAGCTGATGGTTAAATATGATTATGAGATGGACAAACGAAGCAAGTTCACATACAATATGGGAGAAAAGGCAAAATCAGCGATAGCCTTGACCTCCTTAAGAAGAGCAATAGAATTCTATAATGAGTGCCTGAAGATGATTGGAGCCTAAGCTTCAACTTTCTTTATCATTTCAGCAGTTCTTTGAAGAGGTTTAGAAAACTATTCTTTTTTATCCTGTACATATCCCAATGCTGCCCTGTTCCATTCATTTGTTTCAGCAGAAACATTGCAGTAACGTTTTGGGACAAGACCAACATTCCAGGCGTATTCAGGACAATTACCAGGTTTCCGAGCATATTCTAATGCAGCCTTATTCCACTCGATTGTCTCAGCAGAGACATTGCAACAAAGCTTTCCTTCAGGCACAGACGGCATAGATTCTGCTGGCATCAATCTGTCCAATAAACCATCCAGAAACTCTGAAACTTTTGTTAATATCTTTCCCATGCATTTAAGAATGAACTGGATGTATTTAAAGTTTTTGCAGATTTAAATTAGTTCTGGCAAAAGAAATCTGATTTTTGG
>JAGVIO010000083.1 GCA_020056025.1 archaeon | reverse complement strand
CTAAAAAAGTGAGGACAATAAGAACTGAAATCTATGGCAGACTAGTCTGCCATAATATTTTTTCTTTTATCTCTAGACTTTTAGGACAGAGCCTATTTTTCCGATAGATTTATATATCAAAATATTATTATATGCTATAAAGTAATATAAAATAATACACATGAAAGAAAGGATATCTGTTACATTGGATAAGGAAATTGCGGACATGTTAGATTCTCTGACAAAAAAAAGAAAATTCAGAAATAAGTCTCATGTGGTAGAGATGGCAATTGAAGAATTAAATAGGGTGGAAAATGAGTAAACCGCAAATTATTGGAAATGAAAAAGAGATGAAAGAGCTATTTAGAAAAAATTATCCGAAGATCTTCCCAGGGTATGCTGAATACAAGAAAGAAGGCATGATAAGATATAAAAAAAAATATGGGTTTATCGATATCATCTTAAAACATAAAAGAAAAAGGAAGTATTTGTTGATAGAATTCAAATTTAACAACACAGACAAGAGAGCAATAAATCAGATAAATAAGTACTATCTCTTCTTTTTGAAAAACTTATCTCTAACATGCGAAAAAGCCAAGAAATACATCATAGATTTTAATATCAGCAAAGAAATAAAAGGATTGTGTAAAAAAAATAAGATTTCGTGCCTGTGCCTAAGAGAAATTCCCATATTTAAAAATTATGAATTCAAAAAAATTAAATCAGACAATGCCCTGTCTAAAACAAATTTAACCTTTTCTATAAATAAGAATATAGCCAAAGATTTCAAGAAGCTCTGCGAGACAGAAGGATGGAAATTAGGAAAGCAGATTGAAAAAGCGATGTCTGATGTTATCAAGAGCAGGAAATTGGGCAGAAGAAAATGAGGAAAGAACTTTTAATTTTAATGATTTTGTTGCTGCTTTTGCCTGTTGTATATGCTGCAGATGTTGACCAAGCTGTAAATGAAGAGCTAAACAAGAATGACAATGCGCGAGTTATTGTTAAATTGAAAGATTCAGGCACGGATTCTGGCAAAATTATTGCTAAAGCCAAAGGTGATATTAAAGAGGCAATGAAGATTAAGCTTGAGGCAAAGCAGCAGAAAAACAAAGAAACCCAGGATAATGTGATTAATAAACTCGAAGCAAAAAAAGCAGCAAAGGGAAAGCTTAAAGGAAAAAGCGGAAAAGAAAATAAATTTTTTGAACTGAAACGCAGATATTCTACTGTAAATTCATTCTCTGCAAATATCTCTTCTGAAGCATTGCAGGAGCTGATCAATGACCCTTCTGTAGAATCAGTAATGATTGACAAGCCCGTACACTTATTGCTTGATGTAAGTGTTCCGCAGGTAAAGGCAAATTACAGCTGGAAATTTGTGCTTAACAATACGAACATAACAGGAAGAGGAGAGACTGTGTGCATTGTTGACACAGGCATTGATTATAGCCATGCTGCGCTTGGAGCATGTAATATAACAAAATTGAACCAGACAGGAGACAACCAAAGCTATATACTGGAATCAGCACATAATTATTCTGATGATTTTGATTATACCTGGAACATTACAAATTCAAACTATTCGAAAATTGCTATACATTTCAAGAACATAAGCATAGAATATCCTGGGCAAGCAGGAGGATTTGATTCAACTGACAGGATTATAATTTATGATTATAATATGCTGGAGATTGCACAATACAAAGGAGTTAATGGAGGAATATTTGATACATGGACTCCTTATTCAAACGGAAGCATGATTTATGTCAGGCTTGTGTCTGATGAAGCTGTAAATGGATATGGATTTTATATTGACCAAATCAGAAATGGGACAACCAACACAAGCTATGACTGGAGCAACTGCACAAAAGTCATTGCTGGATGGGATTTTGTGAATAATGATGGGGATCCTTTTGATGACAATGAGCATGGAACGCATGTTGCTGGAATTGTCGCTTCATCGAATGATACTTACAGAGGGGTTGCTTATGATGCAAAGCTTGTTGCTGCAAAAGTACTTAATTCTGGAGGTTCTGGCTGGACTTCTGATGTCATTGCCGGAATTGATTATTGCACAAATCTCAGCAGCAGCTTGAATATCTCTGTAATAAGTATGAGCCTCGGAGACAATACACAACATACAACCTATTGCAATGATGATGCGGCTGCAGACTCCATCAACAGCGCTGTTCAGCAGGGAATATTTGTTGCAGTTGCAGCAGGAAATCTTCTTCCTGGAACAAGCGGAATATCCTCACCTGCATGCGTGCAGAATGCAACAGCTATAGGTGCTGTTGACGACAGCGATGCAATAACTTTCCAGAGGGGGCCTTTGTTTGAGATTCTTGCTCCTGGAGTTAATATAATCTCAGCACAGGATGGAGGAGGATTCCAGAGCATGAGCGGAACTTCAATGGCAACTCCGCATGTTGCAGGAGCAGCTGCTTTGCTGCAGCAGTTCTATAAACTGGAAACAGGAGCTGCATTGACTGTTGCTCAATTAAGAAATGCGCTGAATTATACAGGCAAAGTTTTGTTTGACAACGGAGGAACCAACTATTATTTTTCAAGAATCGATGTCTATGCTGCAATGCAGTATCTTGATTTAATTGCACCTATATTAAATTTTGCAGGACAGACTCTTGCAAATAATTCTAATCTTTCAAAAATTTCAGGGCAGAATATGACTGTCCAAATAAATGTGACTGTTGAGGATTCTTTGAACAACATAAGCGCGTGTGTGCTTGAATTTTCAGGCGCAAATGAAAGCATGTCGATGATTGGAGCCGGAAATTCTGTTTCATGCTATTTTGCAAAATCAACAGATACAACTGGTTTGATTAATTACAGAGTGTATGCAAATGATTCAAGGAATAATGTTGGCTTAATTGAAAGGACTGTAACAATAAAGGCAGTGCCTGTGATGATTTCTGCAAGCATTTCATCGTTTGATTCGCTTAACAGGACAAACGGAACTCTAACTGGAACTTTCACTTATACAAACAGCAGCGCTATTACAATGAACCAAACATTGTGGTATAATAATTCAGTTGCTGTTTCTGCTCTTAATAATTGGACAACTGTTGCTTCTGGCAGTTTATCAAAGGGGCAGTCATGGATATTCTCTGCAAGAGTGTATGACGGGCTGAACTGGAGCAACTGGCTTAATTCTTCTGCTTTTGTTGTGCTGAATTCTGCTCCTTGGATAAATTCAATAGGAAATATAACTGTAAATGAAACAGGGCTTGTCAATATCACAGTCAATGCATCTGACAATGACAATAATCTGCTTAATTATTCTGTAAATGATTCAAGATTTACACAATCAGGAAATTCTTTTGCATGGCTGACAAATTTCTCAAGCAGCGGAAATTATGTGGTTAAGGTTTATGCAAATGACAGTATTGATTCTTCTTATTATGATGTTCATGTTTTTGTAATTGATAGCCCTGACTTTGACAGTGACGGAAATCCTGACAGCAATGACACTGATGATGACAATGACGGACTGAATGATACTGTTGATACGCTTTATGGAAATTCTTCTACAATAAATTCTTCTGTTGCAATAAATGTTTTTGTCAATGGCTCTGGCAATCTGTCAATAATTTTTAGTGGAGCCAGCCCTGTGAATATAACTGACAGCAGCAACAAAAGCATAATTGCATTTGACTGGAATTTTTCTGCTGCAAACCTTGCAATGAATTTCACTGTAAATTATAATGCAGTAACAGGGGTGATAAAGATTTCTGGACTTGACATGAGTTCGCAGGCTTCTAAGAAAACAGTTTATATCAATAAGTCAAGCAGCAGCTATAATTATGTCTGCCTTGCTGATGATGAGACAACAGACCCTAATTCAATACCTTCTGACTGCACAGGGTATACTTCTGTTGCATGCCCTGGAAGCTCTGGAAGCTATAGCTGTACAGACACAGGAAGCTATTTTGTTGTTTCAGGGCTTTCACATTCTGCTGTAAAAGAGACAACAATAACTCCTACTTCTCCAAGCAGTCCTAGCGGAGGAGGCGGCGGTGGAGATGCTTCATCTTCCAAATCAGTAATTTTGTATAACAAAGAGCATATTGCAAAGATGGACACCGGCTATTCTGTCTCGTTCAATGTAAACAATGAGAAACATTCGCTCTCGATAACAAGGCTTAAGGCAAATGAAGGAATTGAATTCAAGATTGTTTCTGACCCTATGTATATTTTTGTTTATACGGGTGAAACCCTCAAGGTTGATGTTAATGAAGATGAAGTATATGATCTTGCAATTACAGTCAATAATGTGACAAGCAGCTATGCTGATGTTAATTTTGCAAAAATCGCAGAAGAAACTCCTCAATTACCTTTAAGGCAGGCAGTGCAGCAAGTGCCTGAAGAGAAAGCTGTTGAACAACAGCCTGAAGCGAAGTCTTTGCAGAATATTAGTGAAGCAAAGGAAAATGCAGCTGCTGAAGCTAAAATTGAGAAAGGAAAGGATTATTCATGGCTGTTTGCTGCTGTTTTTGCTATCTCGCTATGCATGATTTTTGTTTATCTGCATCTAAAACAGAAAATGCCAAGAAAACATTAGAACTTTAATTTATTTCCTTGCTTGAAATTGTGCTTTTCTGTCAGTTCAACAACATATTTTGCTTTGTTTTTTGAAGTGTAGAATGTGAATGGTCTGAATTTCTTTTTTATTTCAATTATCCTCTTGTTTTTGTCAAGGAACAATACATCAATCGGAAAGAAGACAAAGAACATGTGAAGGCTTATCCTTTTTTCTTTGCTGAAGATAAAGATAAGATTTTTTCTTTTTGAGAACATCAAGCCTCTTGCTTTTTGCCAGTTGCTTTTGCAGACCTTGAAATTGATATGGTTTTGATTTGCTGTATTTTTTCTCTTTACCTTTTGCAT
>JAGVIO010000233.1 GCA_020056025.1 archaeon | reverse complement strand
TTCTCATGGTTCCTGATAAAGAAATCAAAAAAGACTTCAAGCTCAAAGCAGCTAAAACTCCAGAAAAATATTATGCAGTTGATGTTCTCAAAGGAGAAGGCTTTGAAAGAAAGCAGTGCGCATGTGGCACATTCTTCTGGACAACGTCTGGAAAAACAACATGTGGTGACCCTGCATGCAGTGGTGGTTTTCAGTTTTTTGGCAAATCTCCTGCAACAGCAGATTTAGATTATATAAGTGTCTGGAAAAAGTTTTCAAGTATGTTTCAGGATATGGGATACACACCAATTAAGCGGTATCCTGTTGCAGCACGATGGAGAACTGATACAGATTTTGTACAGGCATCTATTTATGATTTTCAGCCGTATGTTGTTTCAGGAGAAGTAGCTCCTCCAGCTAATCCATTAGTTGTTCCGCAATTTTGCTTACGATTCAATGATATTGACAATGTTGGGATTACTGGTGCGCATTATACTGGTTTTGTCATGATTGGTCAGCATGCGTTTATGCCTCCAGAACAATGGGATCAAAAGCAGTATTTTCAGGATATTCATCAGTGGCTGAAAAAAGGTTTAGGTCTGCCAAATAAAGAAATAACATATCATGAAGATGCCTGGGCAGGCGGCGGTAATTTTGGACCGTGCATGGAATTCTTTTCTCGTGGTTTAGAGTTGGGAAATCAAGTGTATATGATGTATGAGCAGTCTCCTAATGGTTCAAGAGAATTAAAAATTAAAGTATTGGATATGGGCATGGGTCAGGAGCGCAATGCATGGTTTACAAAAGCAACAGCAACAAGTTATGAAACAACATTTCCCAGTGTCTGCAAATTTTTAAGAGCAAAAACAGGAATAAAAGTCAATGAATCAGTTGTACAGAAATTTTTGCCATATGCATCTTACTTAAACGCAGATGAAACAGATGATCTGAACAAAGTGTGGAGAAATATTGCAGAGAAAGTTGGCATGAATATGTTTGAATTAAAAGAGCAGATTATTCCGCTTTCAGCAATGTACAGTGTTGGAGAGCATACGCGGTCATTGCTTGTTGCGTTGAATGATGGAGTTCTGCCGAGTAATGTTGGCGGAGGCTATAATCTCAGATTAATTTTACGACGAGCTTTAGGGTTTATTGACAAATATCAGTGGAATGTTGAGTTGTCAGAACTTGCAGAAAAACATGCAATATATCTCAAGCCGTTGTATCCAGAGCTGAGCGAAAATCTTAATCATATCCAAACAGTGTTTGAGGTTGAAAAACTCAAGTATAAAACAAACAAAGAAAAAGCAAGACAGATTATTACAAAAATTCTGGAAAAAGAAGAACTGAGCACAGAAAAACTTCTGCAGTTGTATGACAGTCAGGGCATTTCACCAGATCTTGCAAAAGAAGTTGGCATTACTATTCACAAGCATATAACAGTGCCAGATAATTTTTATACATTAGTTTCAGAATTGCATGAAAAAAAGAAGCAGGAGCATCAGACAGTGCAGGAAGATAAGCTTGCATTGCAGAATATTCCAGCAACTCGTGCACTATATTTCAATAATTATAAAGACGTTAAATGCAAAGCAGAAGTTCTTGCAATCATTGGCAATAATGTTGTGCTTAATCAGACAGTGTTTTATCCCACAAGTGGCGGTCAGATAGCAGATACTGGTTCTTTGTCTACATTATCAAAAAAATATAAACTTATTACTGCATTTAAGCAAGGCAATGTTATTGTGCATGTGTTAGACAGTGTAGAAAATCTAAAAGTAGGAGATGAAATAAAGCTTGAAGTGGATTGGCTAAGGCGTTTGCAGCTGACACAGCATCATACAGCAACGCATATTGTCAATGCAGCAGCAAAAAAAGTTCTTGGCAAGCATAGCCAGCAGGCAGGAGCAAAAAAAGATGTTGATAAAGCGCATATTGATGTGACGCATTATGACAGTGTTTCTGACGAGCAGTTGAAGGATATTGAGAAAGAGGCAAATGCAATTGTGCAGAGGGATATTCCGCTTAAATTGAGTTTTATGTCTCGTGATGAAGCAGAGAAAAAGTTTGGCATGGATATTTATCAGGGTGGTGCAGTGCCAGGCAAAGAATTGCGTATTGTTATGATTCCTGATGTTGATGTGGAATGTTGTGGTGGAACGCATCTGAACTCAACAAAAGAAGCAGGGGAAATAAAAATGCTCAAAGCATCAAAAATACAAGATGGTATTGTGCGGTTGCTATTTGCAGCAGGAGCAGCAGCAAAGCAGACAGAAAATAAGCAAGAGAGTGTCTTGGAAAAAGTAGCAGCAGTGTTGAACTGCAAGGAAAATCAATTGCCTGGCAGAGTTGAAGAATTGTTTCAGAAATGGAAGCAGGTTGTCAAGAAAAAGCAGGTATTGACAGCAGAAGAAAAGAAATTAACAGCAACAGCAGAATATTCTGGAGATGTGCTTGCAGAATTATCAAGAATACTTAAAACACAGCCAGAACATGTGCAGAAAACAGTAGAGCGATTCTTGAAAGAGATGAATGAATAATTTTTTGTTGTTTTCTTCAT
>JAGVIO010000058.1 GCA_020056025.1 archaeon | reverse complement strand
CAAAGTAACTACACTAATATATAAAGATTTCGCTTGTACAGAATATAAATCAAAAATTGCTTCAGAAAGCTAAAGTATTACAATTATACCAAAACTATATAAAACAGGATATATTTATCTTCAGAATGCTTAACATAGAGCATATAAGAAAAAAAGAGGAGAAGATAGAGATGGCTGAGCTAAAAGGCAAAGGCCATCCTGACACTTTGTGCGATGATTTGTGCGAATTGTCATCAAAAGCACTGTCAAAATATTATCTTAAGCATTTCAATCAGGTTCTTCACCACAATCTTGACAAGGCTCTTCTTGTTGCAGGCTCAGCAAAGCCAGGATTCAAAAAAGGAAAGATTCTCCAGCCTATAAAAATAATAATAGCAGGAAGAGCAACCTCAAAAGTCGGAAAACATGCAATCCCAGTAGAGCAGATTGTAAAAAAAGTATGCAAAGATTACCTAAAAAGATTTCCATTGGCAAATTTCCAAATCTTGACAGAAATAAAGCCAGGTACAGCAAGCCTTGTAGGGATTGCAAAAAAGCATATTGCAAATGACACTTCTTTTGGAGCATCATATTATCCATATTCAGAGTTGGAAAAAACAATCCTTGAAGTCAACAATTTCATAAAATCTCTTCAAAAGAAATACAAAGCAATCGGCGATGACACAAAGATAATGGGCTTGAGGGAAAACAAAAAGAAATCATTGACAATAGCAATAGCATTCATCGGCAAATATATAAGAAATATGCAAGAATATGTAAAGCTCAAGGAAAAGATTGCAAAGCTTATCCAAAACAGATTCAAATCAGAAGTCCAGATAAACACACTGGACAATTATAAAGATATCGGCGATATATACCTGACAGTATCAGGCCTTAGCGCAGAGCATGGCGACGATGGAAATACAGGAAGAGGCAACAGATACAATAGTCTGATTACACCATACAGGCCAATGTCAATAGAGGCAGTTGCAGGAAAAAACATCTTTCATCCAGGCAAATTATACCAGATATTAGCATTCAAAATAGCAAAAGATTTGGTAAAGAATGGAGCGAAATATGCAGAAGTGAGGATGATGACACAGATAGGAAAATCACTTGCTAATCCCAAAATGATTGATGTCAGGATAGACGGAAATATTGATGCGAAAAATATAATAAACCGCAATCTCAGGGATATAGGAAAGCTCCAAAAACAGATTATAAAAGATCCATAAAAATAAACATAAGATTTATATACAACATTCCTTAAGGTAAAACTATGGCAGAAAAAGAGGGAGAAAAATCTGTAATCAAGAATAACGTATCCTTTGTAGGCTTGGATGAGCTGACACCTGGCCAGCAGGAAAAAGTGAAGCAGATTATCTATGAGCATTTTGTAGAGCTTGAGAGGGAAATCAAGCATATAAGGGGATTAAAAGTCACATTCAAGGCTCATAACAAGAAAGAAGGCAATCCAAGGAAAAAATATTCAGTCACATTGTTCTTAGACACATTGACAAAACCTATAACAGTCAACCATATCTATCGGGAAGCGCAATGGGACCCTGTTACCTGCACGCATCTTGCAATAGATAAGGCAAGGGAAGAGATAATGCATAAGTTCAAGACAAATACTGATTACAGAAAGCCATACCAAAAGGGAGTGTTGTAAATGCCAAAGAAATCCACAAAGGAGCTGATTGAAGAAGGAGAAAAGGACAAAAGTGTCTACGGCGAAGAAGGAAGGGAGCAGCTTGTCGAAGAGGATGAGATTGAGCCGTTTGAAGAAGGCTTTATGGAAGGCGCAGAAGGAAGAGGAAAAAAGAGCTGCTGCGCAGAATGCGGAAAAGCATTGAACAGCGACAAAGGCCAATTATTTGAGCGCGAATTCAATGGAGAGACCCTCTGGTTCTGCTCAGATAAGCACGCCCATAATTATGCAAAAAAGCACCCTGAGAAAGAAGAGCCTGAAGAAGAGGAAGATTAATCTTTTCTGATTTGTTATTCTTGATTAAATCTTTTTCTGAGTTTTATTTTTGTTCAAATATTTTCTGATTTTTTCTTGTTTAACTCTTTTTATGATTTTATTCCTATTGTTTTTTATTGTTTATTTTTCCTGGTTATTGTTTTCTAAGAATTCTGAAAAAAAGGTAGGAGGCCCGGATATCTAGTAGAACTCGTTTTGGGGGCGGTTCAAATATCCGGACCTTGAATATGATTTTTTTGTTTTTAGTTAAGCTCCTCTTTGATGTTCTGCGTTGCGACAGTTGTAGTTATCTTCGCAATCATCTTGTTCTTCCTCAGGCTTGAAAGGAATTTGTTGAACTCTGAAATATCCCTGAATTTAAGCTTCAGCAGCAGGTCATACTCGCCTGTTGTCATAAACGACTCCTTTATGCAGCTGTCATCAAAGAATTCATCAGGCAGCTGCTGCGAAGCAGATATCTGCATGAAAACAATGAAATCCTCGCCAACAGCTTTGTTGTCGAGCTTCACTGTGAACCTTTCGATGACCTTCTCCTTGACAAGCTTCTGCATCCTAAGATGCGCTGTCGATGGTATGGTGTTTGTCTTCTTGGCAAGATCCCTTATCGCGATTCTGGAATTTTTCTTCAGCTCATTCAGTATCTTTATGTCAGTGTGGTCAATCTTCATGTAAGGAATCCGTCTACCCAATAACCCAGAACCACCCCATATTCATCTGCGTATCTGTCTTGATGCATGAAATAAAGAAAGTACAATAACTATATAAATATTTCCATTTTTGTCCATAAAATATTAAATAAAATGGACAAAATAAAGATAAAATAATAATATAATGTACAATAGAAGAGCACAGTAAGAAAAAAATAGTTAATAAAAATATAAAAACAACTAGCCTAATCCATCAAAACTATTTTGCCCATGAGAGATCAGGATTGGAATAATCAATCTTCTTGTCTTTTATGAAAGGAAGTATCTCAAACACTCCGAAATGGTCAATGTCTCTCATCCTTATCTTTGCAGAATGCAGCAATAATTCTCCGATCTCAGCAAGCTCGTTGTCAGTCATCAAAGCAAGGCAAACAATTGGATCCACATTTGGATAAATCTGCCTGAATTCAGGATTTTCTGAGATAAAATTATATGCAGACTTGAGCACCTCTTCCTGAAGAGAAAGGTTCATTTTGTGGTAAACATTGTCATACATGAATGTCTTGACATCATTGAATGCGTTAAACACCTCTCCTTCTGAAAAAGACACATTGCCTTTTCTGGTGCTCTCTTCTATCAGCGCCCTCATGCAGGAATCATTTCTTTCACGCGGATTTTTTCCAAGGATTGTGATGCAGTCAGGCAAATCCTCCTCCTTAAGATACTCATACCTTATTGCATCATTGACATCAGAAAAAGTATATGCTATCTTGTCAGCATACATTACAACAGCATATTCAGGGGGCTTATTGGCATTTACTGTAAGCTCATGTTCCCCCCGTGAATGGTTAAGCATTCCTTCAAGGGTTTCATAGCATAGGTTAAGCCCCTGTCCTTTTGTCTCAATTTCCTGTGCAACAACAACTCCGAACACAGCATGGTGAAACCTTTCGCCAGAAAGCTCATTGAACACCTTTTCTCCAAGATGGCCGTAAGGAGTATGCCCTATATCATGGGCAGCAGCAATTGCCATGGAAAGATTCATATTAAGCCTAAGATAGCTTGCAATAGTTCCTGATATAGAAACAACCTCTAATGTATGGTCTCCCCTGCTTCTTACATGGGAGTTTCTGGGATTGCACATAACCTGTGTTTTCTCATTAAGCCTTCTGAATGACTTTGACTGCATAACCCTGAAATAGTCAGAAAGGTATATGTCTAGAGCATTGACTAGAGTCCCTGTTTCATTATATCTTCTGCCCTTGCTTTTATTTAAATCAAATGCCCCAGCATAACTTATGTTTGCTATAACTCTTTTTAAAAATATTTGTATAATCTAGATTATAGGCATAATAAGGATAATTATAACCTTTAGAAAGCAAGGATATCTGCAATTATTTTAAATTCCTCTTCAATTGTCAATATGCCT
>JAGVIO010000015.1 GCA_020056025.1 archaeon | reverse complement strand
TCTTCCGTAGCTGTCGCAGAACTTTTCCTGCAGGCTGATCAGCTGCTTAATCATGTAATCATCGACTTTTTTGCCTCTTGCAGTGAAGGCTGCGATGACAGGCCTTATCTTTTTCAGGGATTTGTCGACAACAATCACATGCTCTGGCTTCTTGAAAACTTCTATCTGTGGAATGCCTTTCTGTTTTCCTCTCAAGCCTTTTATGAGCCTTGCAATGCCTTCGACGCTCCATAAGTAAGGAAGATTAGTATCATCAAAAGAGACTGTGACTTCGTCTGTCTTTTCGTCGTAAGTATTAAGCTCTGCTTTTCCTGATTCGAGGAGATTTACAACTTCCTCTATCTTGATCTTTTCTCCAATCAAGTTGCACAAATCCTTATATTGGAAGGTTATTGACGGCATTCAGACAGTCACCTTTGATTCTCTTAATACTTTTAGATCATGGCTGTACAGATTCCTGATGTCTTTCAGACCCAGCTTGAACATGGCAATCCTTCCTATGCCTAAGCCCCATGCAATCACAGGAACTTTTATGCCAAGCGGTTTTGTGAGCTCTGGCCTGAAGATACCTGCTCCGCCTAGCTCAATCCATCCCAATTCAGGATGCTTTGCATACAATGAAACGCTCGGCTCTGTGAACGGAAAATATGAAGGGACTAATTTTATCTGGTTTGTCTCTGCAAATTCTTTTGCAAATATCTGGAGCAATCCAAAAAGGTGCCTGATGTTTAATCCTTCTTCGACTATTATTCCCTCTACCTGATCGAAATCGGGAAGGTGTGTTGCGTCAATGACATCGTATCTGAAGCATCTTGCGATTGCAAAATATTTTGATGGGATCATCAATTCCTTTGAGGCAAGCATCCTTGCAGAGCAGGCTGTGCCCTGTGTCCTAAGCAGCTGCCTTTTTGTCCTCTCTGTATCAAATTTATATCCCCAGCCTTTGCTGCCTGTGCCAAACCCATTTTCATGCGCTTTTTTCACATTTTCAACCAATTTATCGTCTAGCTTTGCGAACTCTGGGTCTTTAATATAATATGCCTGGTGGATATCCCTTGCTGAATGGAACTGCGGCATGAATAATGCATCCATGTCCCAGAAATCACTTTCAACAATCGGGCCGTCCATCTCTGAAAAGCCGAGCGCCATAAATCTAGTCCTAAGATCGTCTAAAAATCTTCTGTAATGCTGCTTTTTTCCTGAAAAGATTTTAGGGACATTTATGCTGACGTCATATGCCCGAAATTTCCTGTTCTTCCATTTGCCAGACTTCAACAGATCTGATGTCAGGTTATCCTCGATATCTAGCTTAATGTCTGCTGTGACTAATTTTTTGCCAAGCTCTGTAAGCTCGATATGCTTCAGCTTAAGCAATGACAATTTTACTATGTCTTTTCTCTGTTTCAGATTTTCAAAGATTGCGCGCTCCTGCTCTGACAATGATTTTAGCTCAACCGGAAAATGCTTTTTGAGGAAATTTTCTTCTGAATCTGCTTTTTCGATAAAGAATTTATAGCCAGGTGTTCTCTTGAAAAGGATCCTGCTGTCCTGCTTTTCTATCAGAATCGTGCTGTGCTTCTTCAATATCCCGAAGCAGATATTTTCCTCTTCCTTGCTGATATTCGCCTGCCTGAACAGTTCTTTGCTGTCTGTGAACCTGTCATCGCTGATTATCTCTATCAATCTTTTTTCAGGAAGGCTTTCTTTTGCATATCTCTTTCCATTTTCACCCAGCTCTATAACTTCCTTGAGCTCTTCATTTATCTTGAGAACTTCTTTGTTTGAAAGCCACTGCAAAGCGCGCATGACTTCAACATCCTTCATTCCTGACTTTTCAACTATCTTATTGAAGTCCATTGTATCTTTGAGTGTAGGGATCACTTTTCTCTCAAGAGGATGGAGCCCGAGGATTAAACTGCTGATGTCCATAGTCTAATCAGATTAATCCTTTGTTTAAAAAGATTGTGTTAAGATGTAAGAGTTTAGCTTTCTGAAGCAATTTTTGATTTATATTCTGTACAAGCGAAATCTTTA
>JAGVIO010000028.1 GCA_020056025.1 archaeon | reverse complement strand
TATATTTTTGGGTGTGTTCCTTCTGTATTCCTTAGGTAATCTTCCAAAGTCTTTCTTGTCTGGTTCATTATTTCCCATTGCGCCTGGCTGCACATCCTTTCGCTCATTTTTGAGATAAAATCAGTAAAAGAGCCAGTCTCATGGACTTTAACCAATGTGCCCTGGGGAAAATCATCTGAAACGCTCTGGATGTCTTTAAGCCATTTTTCAACAAGCGCATTATCATGCGCAATGATAGGTGGAACAAAGAATCTTTTTTCTCCTTGCTCTGGAACAATCTCGTAGTTCAATGTCCTGTGCCTATGTTCCTGCCCTAAACAAGCATAGGTTATATTATATGTTGTTGAATAATTCTCGCCAAATTCTTCCTTGAAATCTGTCCTGTTTGCAAACAAGCTTAACCTTCTCCTCTTTACTTTTGGATTGAGCCTTTCTTCGTACAATTGCTCGAGAAACTGGTTGGATTCATGCATAAATCCCTTTACCCTCTCGTTGAATGCTGAATCTTCAGCTGTTTGGATAAAATCCTTGAAGAAGTGCATTAGGTAGTTCAATTGTCTGAAAGAGACCGTGTGCAGCATTTTTGTAGGGGTGAATACTGATATCAAGTACCTGGCATTTTCCTGCGCCAGCTTGATTATTTTTTCTTCTCCTAGAGTAGGGTATGTCTTTGTAATCTGCTGCTGCAGTATGACTTTCCATTTGTCATAAAGCTCCTGCTGCATTTTTTCAGGCTTCATCTCAGTATACCTTGCTGACTTTTCAGAAGTAGTGTAGGCTTTTTCATTGTTGAGAAGCATTGCTCCAATCTTAGGCAATCCGTCAAAGTATAATGTGAACTGGACATGGTCATAGACACTATGGTGGCCGCTGTTCAAAGTCCTGTCAATCAGCTTAGACTTATCTTCTTTGAGCAATGTATCAAAGTCTTTGGCTGAATAGCAGACCCTTGCTGCTGCTGCTCCAAAGTCAAGCGCCTCTTCCTTTGTCTTGATGCCATTAGTCGAACCCTTTATTTCTATTTTCATTTTTTCAGCCTTAATAATATACAAACTGCCTGCAAAGCTCCAAAACCCTTGCATTTACTTTTTTTCTTACATTAATGTCTGGAAGATTGTTGATAACTTCTGCAATATATTTTCCGACAAGCCTCATCTCCGGCTCTTTCATGCCCCTTGTTGTCAAGACAGGAGTGCCTAATCTTATCCCTGACGGCTTGAAAGGAGTAGACGGATCAAACGGAATCGTGTTCGCATTCATCACAATGCCTGCTTCTTCCAGCGCAACTGCTGCTTCTTTTCCAATGCATGGCTTGCCAATTGATTTTGTTTTGATAAGATTAATTAAAATCAAATGATTGTCTGTCCCGTTAGAAACAAGATTTATGCCTTCTGACATCAATGTGTCTGCAAGGGCTTTTGCGTTCTTGACAATCTGCCTTGAATAATCCTTGAATTCAGGCTTCATGGCTTCCTTGAAAGCAATTGCCTTTGCTGCAATAGTGTGCATATGCGGCCCGCCCTGCAATCCTGGGAAGACAGCCTTGTCAATATCCTTTGCAAATCTTTCCTTGCAGAGGATTATTGCGCTTCTTGGCCCTCTTAAAGTCTTGTGGGTTGTTGTTGTAACAATGTCTGTGAACGGCAATGGCGAAGGATGCGCATCTCCAACAACAAGCCCTGCGATGTGGGAAATATCAGCCATGCTTATTGCACCAATTGATTGTGCAATGTCATGGAATTTTTTGAAGTCGATTGTCCTTGGATATGCTGTATAGCCGCTTAGAATAACTTTTGGCATTTCCTTTTCAGCAATCTTCCTGACTTTGTCCATGTCAATAAGCTCTGTGTCCTGCTCAACACCATATTCCACAAAACTATAAGTTTTGCCTGAGAAATTGACAGGGCTGCCATGCGTCAGATGCCCACCATGGCTTAGATTCATGCCAAGAATCTTGTCCTTTGGCTGCAGCAATGCAAAATAAACAGCCATGTTTGCAGGGCTGCCTGAATTTGGCTGGACATTGGCATGCTCTGCATTGAAGAGTTTTTTTGCACGCTCAATAGCAATACTCTCTATCTGATCAACAAATTCATTGCCTTGATAATATCTCTTCTTAGGATAACCTTCTGCATATTTGTTCATCAGTATCGAGCCAGATGCCTCCAATACT
>JAGVIO010000048.1 GCA_020056025.1 archaeon | reverse complement strand
TATGATAAATCTACTTCAGAATCCTAAGTAGATACTGAAAAAGGTAAGAGCTTAGCTTTCTGAAGCTCTTTTACTTATACTCTAGAGTATAATAAAGCATAAATACTTAATACATATATAATATGTATGAAGATTATTAATATAATTCCAAAAACAGAGATTAAAGTTAATGGAATTAAAGGATTTCTTAAGAATAAAGTTACGAAATATGGTACTGGGGCAAAAGTCGATATTCCTAAACGATATTTGGGGAATGAAGTTTACATAATTATTTTTGAAAATGGGACTAAAAAAGAGAATAAAAGAATTAGAAAAAAGAGTTGAAGAGTTAGAAAAAATGTGGATTGAGCATATGAAAATATGCCCTTTGTTTCAGAAAAAAGAATCCCCTTCTTTTGTCAAAGAAGATGTCAATCATAAACATCAAAAGTCGGGACAAAAGAATGGCCATGAAGGATATTCAAGACATATTCCCGAGAGGATTGATGAAATCGAGCCTCTTGATTCAGAAGAATGTAAATACTGCGATGAAAAATTAAGTGAAATACAAAATGTCCGAGCAAGAACAGTAACTGACATTGAAGTAAAAATAAAAAACACACAATATATTATTCATGGAAGATACTGCAAGAATTGTGATAAAATTGTTGAGCCAGATGTAATCGAAGCGCTTCCAAACGCAAGATTTAGCTTGCGTTTGATGCTTTGGATTATGCATATGAAGATTGGAATAAGAATTCCAAGCAATAAAATAATAGAATTTTTTGGAATTCTTGGGTTAGAAATCAGCGATGGAGAAATATATAATATCCTTGAGCAATTAAAAAATGCTTTTGGAGATTATTATGAAACTCTCGTTAGAAAAATGCAAGAAGCATCAACAAAACATCTAGATGAAACTTCTTGGAGAAATAATGGGATAAATAATTGGCTTTGGATTTTTATTAATAAAGAAGTTACTCTTTATGTCATTCAGCGACAGAGAAGTAGCAAAGTTCCAAAAAAAGTTTTAGGAAATCAGAAAAATAAATTCATAACTACCGATAGGTTTTCAGCTTATAATCGGTTGGTTGAAGATACTGGATGTTTGCAGCAGGTTTGCTGGACACATCTTTTGAGGAATTCAAAAGATTTAGCAAAGCATTATTCCGAAGCAAAATATATCCATAAAAGAATGAAATTTATTTTCAGAAAAGCAAAAGAAGGAATAGAGAAAGAAAAACTTTTGGAATGGATTGATTTAATTTCCAGCAGAAAATATCACGGAACAGAAGTTCCAAAATTTGTTAAGAGTGTATGCATAAAGCATCGGGAAGATTTATTCAGATTTGTGGATAATCCTGAAATTGAACCAACAAATAATCTCGCTGAAAGAGGATTAAGACATGCAGTTGTTATGAGAAAAATTTCAGGAGGAAGTAGAAGTGACAAAGGTGCAGAAACAACAGCAAAGCTATTGTCGGTAATGCAAACAATCAAGATGCAAGAAGGAAATATTATTGATAATATGATAAATCTACTTCAGAATCCTAAGTAGATACTGAAAAACGAAGAATATAAAAAGGATGCAAAATAACAAATTTTGCTATTTAACTGATACTAAAACCAATACTAAAATGACTGGAAAAAAACTAATAAACAGGAAATGGAAGACATACGGCGGACCTGGATCCTACAGCATAAAAGTGCCTGGCGGATACCTTGTAGCTGGCTGGGGCAACTATAAAAGACCTGAGCCCGGCAAAATAGAGAACAGCAGAAACTATTATCTTGCGCTGTATTCCACAAAGAACAAGACGCGCGGAGAGCACAAAATAGCATACGCAACATATGACGTTGAAAACATGGACTTTAAGATAGAAATAAGCTCATCTTTCAAGGAAAAACACGGCATAAGAGAGCTTTTGAAATACAGTTCTTTAATACATATTGCCAAAGGTCTTCCAACTGAAAGAAAAGTCGGGCTTGACATGGTGATTAATGAGCTTGAGGAAGAACTTTACTAAAATGACCCTTGACATTCAAATCAAAAAATGTGCAGTTCCTTGCAATGAAGCAAAAATGAAGAGACTAAAGATAATCGCCATTTCTCATGACAATGGCTTTGAGGAATTTCTAGTTCATCAAAGAAATGAGCAAAAGAAAATTGAGGATAAAATTGTTAGTGTCGGTATAGAAACAATGATTATTGGGGCTCTTGAGAACTACCACTATGAAAAAATGATTCCAATCAATGGAAATTACCTA
>JAGVIO010000132.1 GCA_020056025.1 archaeon | reverse complement strand
AGCTGACCAGATAACAAATATCAATAAGCAGATAATAGGCCAGCAGATCAATCAGCAGTATCCCAATCTGCCTGACCAGAACAAGCAAGTGCTCATAGAAAAAGAATGGTCAAAGATATACGGCGAAGGCAATGTATACTGGCCGACCCAACAGGGAATTCAAAAAGTTCCATTTAAAGAAGCACTGAAAGCAATTTCTGCGCAATACAAGTCAAATTTCAAATACACAGGCGAAGATGGCAAAGAACATCCTTATCTTTCTGATATTGATACATATCTCTGGTATGGTGAAGCAAAGAATTATCTTAAATATGGCCACCTAGGCACAGAGATTATAGACGGAAAGAGCATGAACATGCTAAGGAATGGAAGACAAGGCATTGAAAGCGGCGCAGGCATACCATTCCATGATTATTTTGAAGTATATCTTTACAAATTCGTCAATTTCTTCAACAAAAATGTGCCTTTGATGAGTGTCATATTCTTTGTTTCAGTAATAATAATAGGCGCATCAGTCATTCCGGCATTCCTTATAGGAAAAAGGCTTGCAGGCAACACAGGCGGATTTTTCACAGCAATGATTGTTGCAGTGAACGCAGCATTATTGTCAAGGACATCTGCTTCAGTGGCAGACACAGACCCATGGAACATCTTCTTCCCATTGATGATTGTCTGGCTTTTCCTGGAAGCATTTGAGGCAAAGAACACAAAGAACCAATTGATATTCTCAGTGCTCAGCGGACTTTTAGTCGGAATATTCAGCTATGCATGGGGCGGCTGGTGGTATGTTTTTGATTTCATACTTGCAATGATAGTTGTTTATTTTATATACCTGCTTGCCCTAATATTTGTGCAGAAGCAGCAGGTTTCAGCTCAGAAATTCAAAAGCTTAGGCATTCTCGCAGCATCTTTCTTGGCAGTATCTGCGCTTTCTGTTTCAATGTTCCAGAACTTTGAGATATTCTCAATGGCATTTGTTGACCCGTTAAATATCATTGTCCTGAAAGAAGTCGGAATAACAACACTCTGGCCGAATGTTCTCACAACAGTCGCAGAATTCAATGCAGTTCCTTTATCGCAGATAATCTCGCAGATGGGCGGCAATCTTATTTTCTTTATCGGCCTGATTGGAATTGTCTTGCTGTTGTTCAATTTCAATAAGCCGGATGCAAGAAACTGGCTCTATCTGGGTTTTTCAGCTGTTTATTACATTTTTATGGTCTTTTCAAGCAGCAGCCTCAACAATCCATCTACATTTATGGTTGTCTTGAGCATACCTATAATAATAGGGCTGATTAAGATATTCTATCTGAAAGAGCACGAGAATCTTGACATAAAACTTGCTGTCTTGCTGCTTGTTTGGTTTTTAGGCACAGCATACGGATTTACAAAAGGAATAAGGTTTGGAATATTGATGGTGCCTGCATTTGCAATTGCTTTCGGCACAGCAATAGGAATATTTTATCAGCATTTGAGCGCATGGCTCTCAAAGGAATTGAAGATCAAAGCAGCTGTGTCAAAAACAGTATTGGTTATTGCTTTCTGCCTTTTGTTGATAGGCCCTCTGAATTCAGCACAGTCAACAGCGAAGAATGAGATAATACTTATGAATGATGCATGGTATGACAGTTTAACAGGCATAAATAACAATTCAACAGACGCAATAATAACTTCGTGGTGGGATTTTGGCCACTGGTTTACTGCAATTTCAGAAAGAAGAGTCACTTTTGACGGAGCAGACCAGGGAGAAAGAATCCACTGGGTTGGAAAGAGCTTACTTACAGCAGATGAAGATGTTGCAATGGGAATTTTAAGGATGCTGAACTGCGGCCAGGAAAAAGCCCCTCATATTTTGGAAAAATACCTTGACAATGATACAGTTAAGGCAATAGACATTCTTAACAGGATAATTGTTGTCGACATGAAAGAAGCAGCAGATATTTTGAAAAAACAAGGCTTTGATGAGAAAGCAATCGAAGAAGTCTTGGCAACAACGCACTGCACAGACCTTTTGCCGCAATATTATATAACCTCAGAAGATATGGTAGGCAAAGCAGGCGTCTGGGGGCATTTCGGCAGCTGGGATTTCAAAAAAGCAGATATGTACAGCTCAGCAAAAGGCAAAAATTTTGAAGAAGGCACATCTCTGTTAAAATCCAGATTTAACCTAAGCAGCGAAGATGCAGACAGGATATATTATGAAATCCAGAATACAGGCGGAGACCAATGGATCTCTCCATGGCCTGGCTATTACAGCGGTTTAGCAGGCTGCAATATAGCAGATAATCTTATCAGATGCGAAAATGGCTTAGAAATCGATACAAACATGACAGCATGGGTAAATACCCAGCAGGGAAAAGCAAAGCTGAAATCCCTTGCATTCATAGATGCAGACAAGAAGTTCAGGATTACTGAGTTTGGCGATTCAAATCTGCCTTATTCAGCTGCATTGATTCCTGCAGGAGACAGCTATAAAAGCATAATCCTGGATCCATTGCTTGCAGGAAGCATCTTCACAAGATTGTTTTATTTCGATGGCCATGGCTTGACACACTTTAATTTGTTTTCAGACAAGACGCAGATGATAGGCGGAAGAATACAGGTCTGGACAGTGAACTGGCAGCCAGGCACACCGATTAATATTTTCAAAGAAGAGCAGCAGATAAGGGCAAGCCATATACTGATAACAGCAAATAACAGGACAGACGCAGACACCAAAGAAGAAGCAATTGTTAATGCAACAGAAGAACCAGCTGAACCTGAAACAGAACCAAATAAAACAGAATTGCCTGTTACATCAGAGCCTAACAAAACAATTGATTTTGAAATAGAGATTTGATCATGGCTGTTGGCAAAGATACCTGGGCAATAATACCTGCATACAATGAAGCTAAGCGGATTGCTCCTGTTATCGATAAAATCAAGAAACACTGCAGCAATGTTCTGGTTGTCGACGATGGCAGTTCAGACAACACATCAGATATAGCAAAGTCAAAAAATGTTCATGTATTGAGGCATGTAATAAACCTGGGCAAAGGCGCTGCACTGAAGACAGGCTGTGATTATGCAGTAAAGAACAACGCCCAGAAAATTGTGCTCATTGACGCAGATGGCCAGCATGACCCAGCAGAGATCCCAAGATTTTTGAAAGAGCTTGAAAGCAAAGATATTGTTTTCAGCCAGAGGGGTCTTAACAGGAACATGCCTCTAGTGATGAGGTTTGGCAACCGGTTCATCAACTTTATATTATACGTTTTATATGGTATAAAGCTGACTGACACGCAGAGCGGCTACAGAGCATTCACAGCAAGAGCCTATAGTAAGATAAGATGGACTGCAAATGATTACAGCGTCGAATCAGAGATGATAATAAGGGCAGCAAAGGCAAAATTGAGATACTCAGCAATTCCTATTCAGACAATCTACCTTGACAAGTACAAAGGCACAACAGTCATAGATGGTATAAAAATAGTTTCCAAAATGCTATTATGGAGGTTTTTAAGATGATTGACAATACAATTGCAATACAATGGATTGGAGTCCTGTTTGGCATAGCAATGCTATATTTCACATTTGTCAAATACAAGAGAAAGGAATTTAAGCAGCTGGAATTCATGTTCTGGTTTGTCGGCTGGGCAATATTCATACTGATATCTATCATGCCAGGCGTCCTTGACCCATTGATATTCTCGATGAAATTCGCAAGAAGGCTTGACTTTTTCATAGTTCTTGCATTCTTTGCGCTGATTGGCTTGGGTTTTCACAATTACAGCATTGTCAAGAGCAACCAGAAGAAGATAGAGGATCTTGTTAGGAACATTGCATTTGAGAAAAGGAAAAAGTGATTTTTTATTGTTTTTAATATGTATTAATCTATCACAATAAACTTTATTAAATGCAGATTTTTATTATTATGGAATAGGTAAAAAATGGCAAGCAGGATAATGTTTCTAGGCACAGGGGGGGACAGCTTTGTTGTTGGAAAGCAACTTAGGGCAGCAGGAGGCATAGTCATAAAGTCAGATGATGTGCAGCTCCATATAGACCCAGGCCCAGGCGCATTGTTAAGGGCAGGAGAGAATAATGTCAATTTGAGGGAAAATACAGCAGTCCTTGTAAGCAACAACAATGTGATGAGATGCAATGATGTGAATGCAGTTATAGATGCAATGACCTACAGTGGCCTTGACAACAAGGGAATATTGGTAGCAAGCAAATCAATAGTCAACGGAAATGAAAGCACAACACCATTTCTGACAAAAAAACACAACAGTTTTCTTGAAAAGATAATTGTCATGCAGCCTGGCCAGAAGCTTGGAATAGAGGATGTTGAGATTCATGCAGCCCCTTCTGCTTCAGATGATCCGAATGGCATTGGCTTTATAATAATAACAAATGATTTTATCCTGGGCTATCCTTCTGACACAAAATATTCAAAGCATATTGCAAAGCAGTATGAAGGCTGCGATATACTTATTTTGAATGTCCTTACGAGCGGCAATGAAGCAGAAGGCAGCAATCTCTGCTCAGAAGACGCAGTCAAATTCATACAGGAAGTCAAGCCAAGGCTTGTTGTGATAACTGGCTTTGGGATCAAGATGATAAGGGCAGACATATTGATGGAAGCAAGGAGCATTGAAAAGCAGTCTGGCTCAAAGGTGATTGCAGCAAAAGAAGGAATGTCAATAACTCCTGAATCCTATTCAGCAGAATCAAGGCAGAAAAGACTGAACATGTTCAGGGAAAGGTCAGCTGCAGCAGAGACAAATTCAGCAGAGAGCAAAGCAACAGCATCAAAAGAAGCCAAAGAAAAAACAGAAACAATAATCATTTCAGATCTTGAAGAGTCTCAGCAGAATGAAGAGAAGCAGGAGCATTTAGGCTAAAAACCCAATCAATTCTATTATCCCATACCCAATCAAACATCCTGCAGAAACAAAAGGCATTGCAGGATAGAATTTGTCTTTCTCGCTTATCAGCAAAAGATAAAGCAAAGCCAATGCAGCGCAGAATGAGATTATCAAAGTCTTTGCAAACACAATCCAGACAGGATCAACCAATACCAAATTCTGCATGACGATTCCTGAAAAGAACAATGGAAATCCTATATCTCCTCCCCCTAAAATAGCAGTCTTTACCTTCTCTTTCCTGGCATTTGCAACTTTTGAAGAAGCAATCCTCGAAACACCTTTTCCAATCAGTTTGTAAGGCACCATCATCCCGGCAAATACCTTTGACTCTGTCTGGAATTTTGCCAAAGTTACCATATGCTTTGATTTCCACACAGCAATCATATCATATATTGATATCACTACAAGCAATATTATTCCCCACCATAGATTTCCTTTTATGCCTAAGAAAGACCATTGTATGTCATTGAACAGAGGAACAAATATAGCAGCCAGCCCCCCGTAAATAAAAAGCTCAGAGATATTGTGCGCAAGGATATTTGGCCTGAAGATCTTAAAGAAAGCCATTGCAAGCGCAAGAATTCCTGCAACATAGACATTCAAAAAAGCATTGAATGCAACAGCAAGGCACGCAGCAGCTGCAACAAAAAACCATGTTTTCCAGAGCCATATTGCTCCGAATTTTATTATCAGGAAAACAAGCACTGTCCCGATCAAAATTGCAATTGAAATAAGTACAACTGCATTTCCTCCTCCTTCTTGCGGAGGCCTTTCAATATTATAGGGCAATGAAACCCATGTCACATTTCCTGTTGCATAAGTCGCTTCCTTGTCAATATAATTGTTTACAGTAAACAATCCAATAACTTGCGACAGCATAAAAGCAAGAACCATGATTAAAGTGATTTTCAGCGTATGTTTCATTGGTCAATTAAAATAGCAAACCTTATATAAATTTATGTATCGCATAGCACAGTATTGCATTGCATGGTTGCATAATTGTTTCATACCTTCGGCTTTAGCCGAAGTTT
>JAGVIO010000154.1 GCA_020056025.1 archaeon | reverse complement strand
TAGATTTAGCATATTTTATGCTAAAAATATGCCAAAGTTCAATGCACAGGCTTGCCTAAAATGGGAGAAGAGCCTAAACTTTAAGATAAAATAAATCTTATTTAAGAATTCCTAGACCGTGTCTCGGAAATTGTCCTGGAGCCATTATTTCCTAATAATAAGGCTTAAAAACTAATTGATTATAGACAATAAACTTTTTTTTCATTAAATTTTTATATTCTTTGCCCTAATCCTGATTTATGAAATATCTCCGTTTATTCATCGCAATTGATTTCAAGAAACAGGAAAGCTATTTCAAGGAACTGCAGAAGCAATTGCCTGGAAGAGATACTGCAAAGCTAAATTATGTGAATGCCTATCATCTTACTTTGAAATTCCTGGGAGATGTTGTTGAAGATAAGGTTGAGAAGATAAAAGAGAAGCTTGCTGAGATAAAGTTCAAACAATTCAAGCTGCATACTACAAAATTAGGATGTTTTCCTGATGAGAATTATGTAAGAGTGATATGGGTTGGCTTGAAGGATGACGGTCATCTGATGAAACTACAGAAAGAGATTGAAGAAAAGCTTGCTGAATTCCAGTTTACAAAGGATTTTGAATTTCTGCCTCACTTAACTCTTGCAAGGGTAAAGTTCGTGAACAACAAAAAGGAGTTTGTTGACAAGATAAGATCAATAAAGACAAAAGAAGCTGAAGTTGATGTCAAGGATTTCAGGCTGATAAAAAGCACTTTAACAAAAGAAGGGCCTTTGTATGAAGAGCTGGCTGTGTTTGAAGCAGAATAAATTCAATGAATATATTTGAATCCAAATATCTTAGGTTTTATCTAACAATTTCAAGAATCTTATTTTTGCTTGTCAGGCCTGATTTGATAATAACTTTCTTTTTCAGCAGCTTTGTAAAGAATTTAATGACTTCTTTGTTTGCTTTGCCTTTCTCTGGCTCTGCTTCAATATTGACTCGAAGAGCTTGCTTTTCAGCATCATAGCCGATTATCTCATTCTTTGGAGAATTAGCTCTTACTAGGATTGCTAATCTGTTGTTTTTGATGTATTGAGAGATGTCCATTGTTTAATGATTATTATTTCAACCTATATATTCTTTTGCAATTAAATATTTAAATCAACTAATTTAATGATTCTTTATGACAATTGAAGCGGATATTGAAAATATACAGCAGTTACAAAAAGAAGCTTCTGAATCAGAAGCAACAAAATCCCAAAAAGAATCCAAACTAAGAGATAAAATTAGAACATTAGCTGATAAAATAAAGGCAGGAAAATATACTACCAGAGATTCTGTCAAGGATTTTGCTATCTACTCAACTTGCGAATTAGAATCACCTGATCTTGAGAGGAAGCTGTATTCTTTGCAAGAGCTTGTTGCAAAAAACCAAAATCAGCCTGTGCTTGTTGTGCATGAATCTGAGGAGCCATTGAGGAGATATATTGTCCCTCCAAAAGAAGATAGCCCTACTTTTACAAGACGAGAATTAGTATTGGGTGTAATAAATGATAAGCTAAGGTTTGAGTACGAGTCAAAAATTGAAAATTGTTTTGGCTTTTTATTTGGCCCAAATAAGATAATTATTCCAACTGGAAAATATGCCAGAAAAAGTGATGGTTCTAACAGATGGAGCGTAATTGACAATTCAATCGCCATACCTTGCAGTGCTATTGAATATCATAGAGCATCCGACCCTTCTGCATCAGTATCTGGTGATTTGTCAATAGGTGCAAGGTTTAATGCCTTTTTTGGAGAAGAAGTTACCATGTATTTTTCACTTAGAAATATTTCTGTACCCCTAATTGCTGACTTAAGAGAAGGGAAAATAAGCAAAGAGAGCTTACAGAAGCAAATAGACGAGTGGAATGATTTTGATACAGATTATGTCAAAGCCTTAGATCTTCTAGGAAAGCCAGAATTAGTTCCGCAAGTGTTTAGGCAAAGATATGATTCAGAGATTCTTGAATCTAGGACTAAGGTTCTTTCTCAATTACAAACATTGTCAATTGCTTCTAATTTTGGCTCAAAAATGGAAGAGGCCTTAAGAGATGCGCAAGCGCTTGGAATGAATGAACTTGACCAAGCTATAGAAGGCATACATATCAGGACATATGTCAATTTTCTTGAAAAGAAATACCAATCGAATAATAAAAATGATTGTTGAGATTTAGCTATAATCTCTCCATACATGCTTGCATTTCTCGCACTTGAAGAATTTTGTTGCAGGCTCATCAGCTGCCCTTGTCTGGACTTCCCATGTGTATGCTTTCTCATGTCCGCATTCTTCACATTTTATCTCTGTCAAAGGATATGATTCTGAATCCTTTTCAACAACATCAAACTTAAAAGAAGGGCCTTTCTTTATCTGCTCTTTGATGACTTTTTTATCTGGATTTTCTTCTTTTACCTTGAAATTGCATTTTGGGCAGAAATTGACTGTTTTCGAGCCTTCTTTCTTTGGAATCATCAATCCGCTGCATTTTGGACAAAATTGCATTTTACCACCTGAATAAAGATATCAACTCAACAAACCATATCTTGATATATCCAAGATAAGGTATGCGTAAAACAGCTTTGCTTGCCTTTTTATATTTTTCGTATCCAACAACCCTGTCCTGGCCAATGTTTGTCTCATCAATCCCCCCTCCTTCAATAGAGTTTGAATTATGGTCTCCTTTTGTCTGATAGTTGAAAATCCCGTATTTTTCTTCTATCCTGACAACCCTATGGATAATAGGATCTGGCCTCTGGCTCTTAAACACAATAACATCTCCTTTTTTGATATTTTCAGGCTTTGTTCCGTAAAGAACCATTATATCGCCTTTATTGAAGCCGTTCTTGAATGGATATGAAACAAAATCTTCTTTTGAAATGCTCGTCTGGCTGTACCAGTCTTTCTGAGCGCACTCTGTATTTCCACACATTGCAGAAGAGCCCCACCATCTGTCAAAATTGCCGTTATGCTCCATGCTTTCTGAGACAACAGCCACAATAGGGTAGTTTGTCTGCAGAATAAAGCCCAAGCCAGGGTAAACAAGGAATTTTATTATGATAAATGCAAGGATTACATTAACAATCCAGCTCCAGATAGAATTATCTTCCCAGATAAACCACCATGTCTTTTTCAGAAGAGGTTTTATATTCCTTTTATTCATTATTTCCTTCTAGAATACAAAAGTAATATAAACTTTATGCTTTTCTGATAGGATTATGAAAAGGAACTTAGGAATGGACATTGGCCCGTATCAAGGAGTATTGCAGCTTAGAGAGCCCAATGATGAAATAATAGGCTTTGCTAGAAACCATTCTGAAGGAACTATACTCAAAGAAGAGCATATGAAAGAAGGCATTGACATGTATTTTAGTTCGCATACTGTGCTGTTGACACTTGCAAAGACGCTGAAAAAGAAATTTACAGGGCAGATGAAGATAACTAAAAAATTATTCACAGTTGACCGGATAACTTCAAAAGAAGTGTATAGAATTACTGTGATGTTCAGGCCTTACAAAGTTAAAGTGGGAGATGTTGTAAAATATCGCGGAGAAGATGTGAAAGTCAAGCATCTTGGCAATAAAGTACAAGGAATTCTCATCAAGAACGGGAAGAAAGTTGCAGTTAGCTATGAAGAGATTTAGCGTTCCTGCCTGTATTCTTCAACAACTTTCTTGAGCATATCCAGCTTATTTTTTTGCTTTTCTAATTCTGATTTGCTTGCGCATGCGAAATATTCTGTCTCGCTCAGCCCGAGATCTTTTGCATTGATAGCAGAGAACTGGAGATTTTCCTGCGTTTTCTTTGAAGCCTTTCTATAGACAATACAACTTACTTTGTCCCTTAGCTGTTGTATAGCCTCATTTGAAGAAATGTCAAGATCATCTACTAATAATATATCATTGTGGCTTATATTCAAGACATTATTCTTTTTCTGATATTCAAGATAGCCTAAATTGTCAAGCTTTTTTAAAATGATAAGATCTGGATTTAAAAAAGATAAGAACTTATGAAGAGAACAAACCTTATTGTTAAGGCTTGATATCTTTGAATTCCTTAAATCAATTTCCCTTTCAAGGTTTGCAATTGACTTTTCCTTGTTTTGGAAATGGCCTCTTATCTTGCTGACTGGAATCGCCCTGTACAGCCTGGCTTCAACTGCCTCGAGCCTTTTTTGAGAAGAATATGCTTCACTTTCAAGACGGAGATTCTGCTTCTTCAAGAGCGAAATGTCTTTCTCAGCTGCCCTGAGCTTAGCATACAAACTTATGAAGTCTTGCTCTGTCAGTTTCCTCTCTTCAATGACTTTTCTTATTATTTTAGACTCTTCTGTTTTGCCTGACTTAAGCTCTTCAACGATATCTATCACAGACATTATAGCAATTTCATTTATCAGCACAATCTCTTTTACTTCATCTGCAATATTTTGCTTTTTGCCTTCTGCAAGAAATCTGTCAATTTTGTCAAGCAAAGGCTTTATAGATTTGAAAGCATAAAGCGAAGAAGCAAGAGCATCCAATTCATGCATATTAGCAGTTTCAATATCTTTTGTCAATTCTTTTTTTTCTTCTACAAGAATATCTTTGCCAGGAACAATTAATTTTGCACCAACTTTTGTAGCAAATTTTTCTACAAATTCTGGTGCCGGATTTTTGTCACAGCCGACTATCAACGGTTTTCCATATTTTATCACTTCAGAGATTAATTCTGACAATGGAAACTCTTTTTTTGAGCCTGTCTTTATGACTTTGCCACTGATATCTAATATAGAATATGCTGCTGTTGTTCCAGGGTCAATTCCAACAATAAGAAGTTTCTGCTTCATTGAACCTTTGCGCCATTTGGCATGTCTTTGTCTGGTGTAAGAACAGCTACTTTGTCTCCTTCCACTGCTGCAAGAATCATTCCGTGAGAGAGCTTTCCTCTCAATTCCTTTGGCTCAAGATTCGCAATGAAAACTATCTTTTTTCCGACAAGCTCTTCTTCTGTATAATATTTTTTTATTCCTGCCACCAGCTGCCTTTGCTCTGGCTTGCCTTCATCTATCTTAAGCACAACAAGCTTGTCTGCATTCGGATGAGGCTTTGCCTCGATTATTGTTCCAACCCTGATATCTAATTTTGCAAAGTCATTGTATGAGATTGTTGATGTTGCATTTTCCATAATAATCACCTATGTGTTTTATATAACTAGGTCAATGATACTGGTTTAATAATTTTATTGAAATTCATGGCTCGCCAGAAGCAGATTCAAAACAGACGAGGGCGAGGCGGATAAATTAAGAATTTGGCTTTAGCGAAGATTCTGTTAATTGTGCATAGAAATTGTTAGATTCAATAATGGCAGACGAAAAATTTAATAACTTATAATATTTAGATTAGATATCATGATTAGAAAAATTATTTGTCCTAAATGTAAAAGTGAGGATGTTTCGCCCAATCTATCTGCTCGTTCGGTTGCTATTGGCTTCTTTCAGCATGAACATCGATGTAATAATTGTGGATATGAGGGGATATTTCCGGAAATTCTTGTTAAGAAATCAAAGAAATAGTTTTTTCGTTCTGTCTTACTCCTCCACTTTGCTTTGCAAATACTCGGTCTTTCTCCACGCTCCTCACCGCCCTATCTCTATTTTTGCAGCAGTTTAAGGGCGGCTATTAATAAATTAAAATTTGAACTTAAGAAATCTACTCAGCTTTCTCTACTGGCTTTACCTTAAGAACTGTTTTCTCTGCTTTATCAGAGACTATCGCAGAATTTCCAGAAGGATCTTCTATTATCAATTTTACCTTTTCCTTGCCCCATTTGATGTCGATTATTTTCTTAAGAAGATTCTTTGCCTTTTTCCTGTCTTCTTCATCCTCTGCATCATCACGGGCTGTCTCTAATGCTGATTTCATCCTGTTAAGAATCCCCTCAACATTTGTCACGTAGCCATTTGCTGCTGTGCCTGGCTCAATTGCCATAAGATGAGGAATCTTCACTGTTGCCTGTGAAGATCTAACAACCCTTACATTCATGTCCTTTTCAGAGCCTATCTCAAAAGTATATTTGCTTGGCTCATGATGCTCAATTGTCTCAACATCTGCCTTGTGGTATTTGCAGTCAAAGCAGGTCATCGAGAAGACATAAAGCTTGCCGAAATAAGGAACTTCTATCTGACTCTCAGTCAATGACAATGCATTTTTTCCGCAAACAGGGCACTGCTGATTGTCAAGTTTTTCCATATCAGAACAGCAAAAGAAATTTTGGTATATAAATATTGTGGTTAGAGCTGTCGCCGGAAAATTAGAGGACAAATCATCTTTTTTTTATTTTTACAACATCGCCTATTGTAAATCCCTCTGAACTTCCAGCATTTGTTTTCAATTGCTCCTCCCTGAACTGCTCTACAAGCTTTATGCCGAGAAGCTTCCCAAGCTTTCTTGCTGCATCCAAGGAGGGAGTGAATTCTCCTGATTCCATCTTCTGCACAATCGAAAGCTTTTCATTGAGCTTTTTAGCAAAATCTTCCTGGTTTAATCCAAGGCTCTCTCTTTTTTTCTTGAGTATACTCGGAAAATCTTTCACCACAAATTCAAATGGCTCTTCTGCTGCAGAAAGAGGCTGCCTAGCCTGCAGATGCACTTCCTGAGATGCTTCTACTTTTACAGAACCTGTAATCTTGCCAAATCTTGCGCAGTTTTTGCATACAATAAGGCTTGCGCCTTCTATGTCTGCCTTTACAAGATTTGTTTCAGAACCGCATATCTCACATGGCATAATTGATACAAAATAACAAATGAATATAAAAATTTT
>JAGVIO010000027.1 GCA_020056025.1 archaeon | reverse complement strand
TGTGGCAGGGCTTATCTGCATTGTTTTAGTTTTGCTTTGATGTTCTTTTTAAGTAAGATTTATAATGTTATTCTGATTTTTTGGCTGTTATGGGTTTTGAGAAATATTATGATCTGAATTTGAGGGAAACAAAGAAGAAGATAAAGGAATCAGTAGGGTTCAATGATTTCATAGTCCAGGCTATAAACAATATTGATGAAACCAATAAAGCAATCAATCTTCTTGCAAAAAGATTGAGAGAATGGTACGAATTGTATAATCCTGAACTGTCCAGGAAAATAATCGAGCATGACAAGTTTATTGAGGAGATACTTGCTGGAAATCCAAAAAGAGACTCTGATTCGATGGGTGCTGAAATTTCCAAAGAAGATTATCAGCCAATTCTTGAATTAGCTGGAGAGATACAGGCGCTTTTTATCTTCAAATCAAGGCAGGAGGCTTATCTTGATAATCTGATGAAAGAGAACTGCCCAAACATAAGGGAAGTTGCAGGCTCATTGATTGGAGCAAGGCTTGTTGCGCTTGCAGGAGATTTGAAAAGACTGATAATGTTCCCTTCTTCGACAGTGCAGCTGCTCGGAGCAGAGAAAGCTTTGTTCAGGCATATGAAGACAGGCGCAAAATCTCCGAAATATGGAGTTATTGTGCAGCATCCTTTTGTGATTTCTGCTCCAAAAGAGAGCAAGGGAAAAGCAGCAAGAATGCTTGCTGACAAGATACTTCTTGCTGCAAAGGTTGATTATTTCAAAGGAGAGTTTATCGGAGAAAGGCTGAACAAGGAGCTGAAGGAGAAATTCAAATGAAAGAGATTGAAGTCAAGGTAATTGATATTGATAAGAAAGAAATTGAGAAAAGGCTAAGAAAGTTAAAGGCAAAGAAAACCTTTGACGGGCTTTCGTGCTCAATATGTTATAAGATTCCAAAGAAAACAAAGAACAAGACTCACCTGAGGCTGAGAAAAGAAGGAAAATCGTATTTCATTACATTCAAATCGCCTATATCGGACAAGAAAGTAAAAATAAAAAGAGAATTGGAAGTTAATGTGGATGATTTTGAAGTGATGAACAAGATATTTAACGAGATAGGTGTCAAGACTGACTTCCTTTTCAAAAAGTATCGGATATCTTATGAATTGGGCAAGGCAAAGATTGAGCTTGACAAATACCCAGGAATACCATGGTTTTTGGAGATAGAAGCGCCGAATATCAATTCAATATACAATGCTGCCAAGAAACTTGGCATTGGCAAAAATGAGCTTAAGCCATGGGGCTTTAAACAAATTAAAGAGTACTACAAAAAATGAAAAAGTTAAATTATGACAGTGTTTTTGAACTTGTTAAAGGCAGAAGAAATATTATTCTTACTAAAAACCTCAATCCCGGAAAGTCTGTTTATGGAGAGAAGCTGATTAAGGAAGGGGATATTGAATACAGGGAATGGAACCCAAAAAGAAGCAAGCTTGGAGCAGCAATAATGAAGGAAGTGAAAGAAACAGGAATATCCGAGGGAAGCGTTGTTTTATATCTAGGAGCAAGCTACGGCACAACTGTTTCGCATGTCTCTGACATTGTTGGAATGAAAGGGTTTGTATTTGCAATTGATTTTGCTCCTCGTGTTTTGCGTGATTTAGTATATCTTGCTGAAGACAGGAAGAACATTGCGCCAATGTATTTTGATGCAAACCATCCTGAAGAGTATAAAGGAAGAATGGCAACAGCTGTTGATGTTGTGTTCATGGACATTGCGCAAAGGGAGCAGGCTGAAATATTTTTGAAGAATACAGACATGTTTTTGAAAAAAGACGGGATTGGAATTTTGGCTGTCAAGGCAAGAAGCGTTGATGTCACCAAGCAGCCTGCAAAGGTGTTTGAGGAGGTAAGGCAAAAACTGCAGAGGAAACTGAAGATTATTGACTATAAGATTCTTGACCCTTACCAGATAGACCATTGCATATTTGTTTGCAAGAAGGTGAACTAAATGAGCATACTTTCAGCAATAAGAAATCTTTTTGAGGGACAAAAAGAAAAAGAAGAGAAGCAAAAGACTGAACTGGAATTGTTTGAAGAACAGGAGAAAGAAGAAAAACTGTTTGAAAGCATAAGAGATGAGCTTAAAGAAATCGAGGATTCATTGAAATCCCTAATTGAAAGTATTCCCAAACATTATACTCGTTTTGAAAAGCAGTCTAGCTTCCTTATGTCTAAGGCAGAGCATGATTTTAAGGTTATTTATAAAAGATACAAGCATGTCAAGAGGGGCTCTGCATTGTTGAGCAATAATGGCAGATATATGCTGAGGCTGTTTTTCCATAACATAGAGTTGGAAATCAAAACGATTTCAAAATTGATAGATATCCGCGAAGAAGAATATGCGTATAGCAAATAATAAAATATTTATACTTGCTTTGTTTTCTTATGTTTATGCACTCAGGAATATCATTTGGACATAGAATGATTCTGCTAGCCAGAACTGGGTGCGATTACTGCATTAAACC
>JAGVIO010000227.1 GCA_020056025.1 archaeon | reverse complement strand
TTGGAGGAAGCAACAAATTTTTGACATTGAAATTATGGTATAATTCAAAGGCGATTGGCACAGAGCAGTTCATAAAGATACAGATAAATTTTCTTGAAACTTTCAATCACCCATTTGTTAAAAAGAAAGCGCATCCTCTTGCAAAGGATGCTAACAAAAAGGAAATTGAGTTCCTCTTTCCAGAATATTCAAAATACCTTATATCCTCTCCTGAAATAACCTGCTATTCGATAAGGGAGATTCTTGCAGAAAAAATAAGGGCCATAGTCACAAGGAGGGGAGTGAAAGCCAGGGATTTTATAGATGTTTTCATTATCTCAAGCCATGAGAATATAAGTCTTGAAAGCATGAAAGATGAAGCAGTTAAAAAAATAGAGTTTGCGATGAGATATGACAAGTATGTCCAGAACTTCAAGGATTTCAAGCTTGAGAAATTTGTTTTAGGTGAAGAAAAGAAACTGCTCTTAAAAGAAGTTGACAAGGGCTTTGAAACATTTTTGGAGCAGATGCATAAATTCCTTAATGATATTGTTTTGTCTGTTAAAAATATACCCCTCTCCAGATAGCCTGGCTCAGGTTCGCGGTTGGCGCATGATTTACAGTAAAAATCCAAGAAACAAAAACGTTTTAACCCAATACTTTTTCATACATTTGTACATTATCAATTATTTTTTTAGCTACTCTTACAACATACCCTGGATTTCTGCTAAGGGCAGTTTCTTCACAAAACTGTATAGAATCAACGCCACTTAAAACAGCATTTGTTATGTCCAATATCTCTGCTGGTGTTGGTCTTGCTTTGCTTAATATTCCATTCATAATTCCTGTAGATAACATACAAAATCTATTTCTCTCTTTGCAGCTTTTAATTATTCTCATTTGATAAAGCCCTAATAAAGAATAGTTTAAATAAGAAATCATATCGCCTCTCGCAATCATAATACCATCACTTACATCTGTAATTTTATCTAAATTATCAATACCTGATTTGCTTTCTATTTTTGCCATAACTTTGGTTTTTGAATTTTTGTCTTGCTGAAGATTGCTCCTGATGTACATTACTTGTTCAGGATTAGAAGTAAATGACAATGCCAGCCAGTCAATATCATATTTTGTTACAAATTTTATCCCGTAATCTATAAAACAAAGGTTTTGCTTCAATAGGTGAGAATCTTTGCCAGTTATTGATAAACCTTTCTTTGATGAAACACTAGCAGGATATTCTGTTCTTACCATCACACTTGAAGGGTTTTTAGATATAATTTTCAATACTACTTCACCATCTCCGCATATAATCTCATCTCCGACAGAACATAATGCAATAAATCCGGAAAATTCAACAGGTAAATCATAAGGATTTGATGCTGAATCCCCCTCAAATAACTTATATTCTCTATCGGGGACAAATTCAATAGTGGGGGTATAAAAATAACCAAAACGAATCTTATTTCCGGGGAGATCGATCAAAATTTCAATATTCGCCTTCTCTCTCAAATTATGTGATTTAATCAGTTCAATGTTTTTTATCATTTGCTCTTCTGATATTTTCCAAAATGGCAAACGAATTATATCAACCCCAGAATTTAATAAATCCTCCAATCCTGCTCTGTCTGTATATGTTGGTTTAATTGTTGCTGAAACTTTTATTTTGTTCATTTTTAAAATTCCTGATTAGGCACAAATAATTCTACTTTTCTATTAGCCCCCATATTCCAATTGTTAGTTGTGTTTATATCACTTACAGTAAGAAGATAATCTTCTTCATCTTTAATAATCCCAAAACTAGTAAACAAATCATAAATTGGAGTTCCTGGGATTGGAAGAACATATCTTACTTTTTCTCTGCTCAATTCAATCCCCTTTTCTCTTAAGGTTGATAATGTTCTTTCTAATATCTTTTCATTTTCTCCAGGGAGTCCCAAGATTAACTGAACCGGAGAATGCAGACCAATTTCCCTTGCCCAAACTAAAGCATCGATATTTTGTTGGACAGTAGTTCCTTTTCTCATATAATCTAAATGATCCTGACTAAAACTCTCGATGCCAAAATATATACTTGTACATCCTGCTGCTTTTAGTTTTTTTAGAAGGGATTTATCTACTTGATCTGTTCTGGCGCCATAAATTCTAAATAAAATTTTTATATCTTCTTCCATCAATCCATTTACAAATTCTTCTACCCATTTTTTGTCTTCAGTAAAACAAGAATCTCCAAAATCAACCATTCCAACATTATAATCTTTAGTTAGCAATTTTAAGTGGTTAATAACATACTCTATCGAATGACGGCGGTTTTTTGTACACCTGTTTATGCAAAAGGAACAGGAATGATTACATCCTCTTGAAGAAACTATTTCAATCGATCTCCTTCCTTTAAAATAAGATTCTTTAGATCGTTCATCATCCCTATAAACATTGCATTTTTCATCTTTATCTAAATCGCCAAAGTAATGTTTTGAATCTATTAAATCATAATCTGGAAAGGGCGCGGTATCTAAATTAACCAAATTCAATCTTGATCTCTCGCCAACAATCATTCCATTGCGCAAGGTTATTAATCCAGGAGTATCATTGACTAAACCATGTTCTTTTATACTTCGTAGAACTTTAGGCAAAACTGCCTCTACATCGCCATTGACAATTCCGTCTATTTCTCCCTTGTTAAGCAGGGTCCTATATGCCACGCGAATATCGCCGCAACAAATGAGGGGCACATCAAAAGCCCTTTTAATTATATCAGAAAGATTTTTTACTTGGCTATATGTTTTAATGCTTCTACCCAAACACAAAATAAGATTAGGTGAAAAATCTCTTATCTCTTCTAATAAATCCTCGATGCTACGTCCGTTAATATTCAAATCAATTAATCTTTTTTGTACATCAGGGGAAACCACAGCCGAGGCTTGCATTAATTCAATTGGTGGGACATCTTCCTTCCCTACATGTTGTGGATATAAAAATAGTAACCTCATGATAGTAAGCCGCCGAATTATTCATTGTTTGGAATATGAGAAACATATCTCGCTCTTTGGAATATTTCAATCGCTTTCTCTAGCTGTTCTGAAAAAGGGGTTTCCGATGTAAATGGTTTTCCCCACCTGCAAGGAAGTATATTCCCATTTGGTAAGACATAACAATCATATAATCCCTCGTGGCAAAGCATGTGACTACAATCTTTACACAAGCCTTCGGTATCATATCTGCTTCCACGTCCTAAACTTTTTACGTTTATGGTGACATTGTCAACAACGTACCTTCTGCAGGGAATACCAAAACCTTCTGAATATTCATGGGGTAATATTTCTGAAGCCCTTCTAGCTAATTCTTCTTCAATTGGTTGTATTGGAACAAGAATATTATCCCTTTTTATAAATGGTGTTGGCACATCAACAATTTCATGTATTTTTAACCCGCACCCTAAATCTTTGCAATATGAAATCATATCGTCAATATGGCCTTGATTATACCTTGTTACTACCATGTTTAATCGTAATAAATTTCCAATACTTGCAAGAAACTCTATCCCTTTCTTAACTATTCCAATTTGACCACAAGTCTGCATAATTTGGTTGTATGCTTCTTCATTAGGAGTATGTAATGAAACTGCAACATGAACATTATCATTTAATTCAGTGAAATCATGTTGATGCTGCATAATCCTGCTACCATTAGTGTTTAAAAGTAAATAGGTCTTTTGATCAGAAAAAAACTTTAAGATAGACCCAATCTCAGGATGTAAAGATGGCTCGCCGCCAGTCAGACGAAATTTATGAATCCCCCTCTTAATTGCACTTAATGCTCTATCAACTAGTGTATCAATATTAAAATATTTATCCTGTCCCTTAGCTGTTAATTCTCCCCCTTCCCCACAAAATAAACAGCGCCTATTACAAACGTCAGTCACAGGAATAGTAAGATAAGGTAACATATTTTCTGAAACCTTTTCTTCAGGAGTCTTAATTTTATAATCAATCTCTTCCAATATTTTCATTTTAATTCACCAATGCTGCTCTCAGCTCTTAAGATATTTTGTCTTC
>JAGVIO010000085.1 GCA_020056025.1 archaeon | reverse complement strand
TTTTAGTTGCTTTAGTCAGCTTCTCCTGAAAGCCTTTCCCTGATGTCTATAAAATCCTCCCTACATAATTCCCAATTTCTGTGTCTCAACAATATGCTTACATAGTTGAGAAGAATGTCTCCTAATTTACCAAGTTGATATTCCTCTTCTGTAAGTCCTAATGTTGTTTCCTGTCCTGTCTCCATTCTTAACCTGTTTACACAGAATTCCATGAAACAGAAATAATCACAAAAATGTGCCGTCTCAAAGGGTTGCTCAAATATAGTAGCATATACATCTCCTTCCTTGTTAAGAATCTTCTCGCAGTTGCTGCAATACTTGTTCTCCTTAAGAAGCTCAGACTTAGTTATACCTAAATCTTTTAAGATAGATTTTACATTTGGAACTTTTTTTGCCTTTTTCATGTGTTTTTTCCTCCTTACAATTGTTATCTTTTATGCAGTTATGCTGCTGCATTCAGCTTTGTTCTGAATTAATAAAAATAAAAATAAAATTGTATTCTTCAGCTTTGAATGATTATCTGTTTTATCTCAGCTATAGAATTTTGAAGCGGAGTCAACCTATAACCTCCCCCATAAGCATTTGCCAATAGAATTTCATCGCATCTTCTCAATGCTTGCACTAATTCGGAATACTTGCGATGATTTAAAACATCTACTGATTCATGCAGTTCATTGTTGATAAATTTCCAAAAACATTCTTCACAGCAAAAATTGAAAGCGTCTCCATAAAATCCATTTGAGTCTAATATTACAAATGGCTTATTTCCGAATTCCTCCTTGCAATTTTCACACAAAAGAAGCCGCTTGGATTTATCAACAGCTTTCTTTTTTAATGAGCCTTTCACTTTAAAGTCACCTCCTTCTCAGTTGTTATAGCATCAGTTAAGTCAGTTTGTTCCAGAAACAATTTCATCGTCTTTGTCCACCCCTATTTTATTAGAATTAATTTGATTGAGCAAGTTCTCACAGCGCTGCACTGCTGTCCTTGCTATCCTGTCTATTGCTTCCAGAACCCCTGCTTCCGTATTAATTATTTCCTGCATCTTTTTTATGCTCCTTGATTATTTTTTTAGCTGTTCCAACTAAAGACTTACGGGTAAGATGGGTCTTTGTTCGCATGTCTAACTTACATGCTTCTTCCAGTAATTCCATCTCTTCCACAGGCATGTTCACGATCAGTTTTTTATTCTTCATATTAAGTATCCTGTATATAATAAGGTTACATAATAGATATGAAATATACCTTTATAAATATTCTTACGATGAACCTAAATTTAGGAGTAGTAACAAATATCCAATATAACCACACTATACTTAATGATAGGTTTATAAAGTCTAAAGTTATTATTAATAATAATGGCAAGAAAAAAGACTTTTACCGTCAGAAAGGATAAAGAATCAACAGAAAAAAATATTGATTTTTTGATAGATTTTCTTAAGTTATTAAAAAATAAAAAGAGAAGAGGAGTTTTAGAGCTTTGCTATAAAGAACCTAAAACGATGGCTGAATTAAAAAGAATTTTAAATGCGAGTAATAAATTTATGTGGCATAGCCTTCAGGATTTAAAAGATGCTGGATTTGTGACTTTAGAAAAACATAAACATGAAAAACACCAGCCAGTTTATGTTAAGAGTTTATTTTTACCATCAGAATTTTCAGAACTATTTTATAGTTTCATAATCAACAATCATAAATTATTTAATGCAGAATCAAAATAGCAATAATTTCCAAAAAAAATAATTATCGTAAGATTATTTTTTTACTTCAACACCTTTTTTGAATTCAATTCCAGCCAGCTTCAAAAACCATCTTTTGAGAGCCTTATGACCTGCTCCGATAGTTGTCTGTATCTCATTAAAACTTTTTCCTTCGTGATAAAGCTGAACTGCATGCTTTTGAGTTTCCAATGAAAAACGATTTGGTGCCTTTGAACTTTTCTTAGGCAAAGCTTTTACTGCTGGCTTATCTTTCTTTTGTTCCATTTTGCTTTTTAGTAAACCTCCTTACAATTTTTTGTATTATATGTTTTAACACATACAATATCATTTAATTTATGATAAAATTTATACCAAATTATCGTTAATAAAGATTGTTCGACGACAATTGTAATTTATAAGTCATCACAATTATACAAGATAATAAGTTATCTCCGATAGCTTTATAACCTTAAAAAGAATAATATTAATATGAAAAAGAGCCATCAATCAAAAAATCTTCTGTCTGAATTAGACTTAGATGTGT
>JAGVIO010000033.1 GCA_020056025.1 archaeon | reverse complement strand
GCTCTTCCGATCTTCAATCCCAAAAAAGGAATAGGCGCAAAAAAGCAGAATATAATCCTAATCTCGGCAATTGCGCTGATTGCAGTGATTTTTATTGTTGTGATGAGCCTTGACTTGTCAGTCAAGCCAAAACAGGCTGCAGTAACTGATGCAGCAACAGTCAATGGCGAAGAGATTTCCGCAGCAGAGCTTGATTCAAGATACTCTTTCTTTTCAGCAAACACACCTTATCAGATGGACAAGGGGGATTTTTTAGACCAGCTGATTGACGAAAGAATACTGCTGCAGGAAGCTGCAAAATCAGGCATTGCAATAAGTGATGAAGATATCAGCAAATCACTGGATAAGCTATTGTCAGACAGCTCAATATCAAAGCAGGATTTTGAATCTCAGCTTAGCCAAGCAGGCATGGCTCTTGATGACTTCAAAAAATATTACAAGTATAGTGCTATTGTCAAATTATTGATAGAACAGGTTGTCCTCGAGAAAGCAGTTGTCAATGATTCTGAAATAACAGCTTATTATAATGAGCACAAGGAAGATTTCACAGCAAAAGAAGGCCAGGCAAGGGCAAGGCATATATTGGTGAAGACAGAGCAGGAGGCAAAAGACATAATCTCTGATTTGAAAAGCGGCAAGGAATTTGCAGACATTGCAGAGGAAAAAAGCATCGATACAGCAAGCGCAGCAACTGGCGGAGAGCTTGGATTTTTCAGCCCAGGCCAGCTTGTTCCTGAATTTGAAGAAGCAGTTTTTAGATTGAAGATAAACAAAACCTCAGAGCCAGTTCAGACACAGTTTGGCTGGCATGTCATCCAAAGGGAGACAAACACAGTATATTTGAATGATGCGCAGGAAATGATAAAAGATTCTTTGCTTGTTGGAAAGCAGCAGAAGATAATAGAAGACTATCTTAATGAGCTGAAAAGCAAAGCAGAGATTAAAAAATCAGCTTCAACAGCAGGCTCTGCTGCAGCAGGCACAAGTACAAGCACATCAGAAGCAAGTTCTTCAGACTGCATAGCCAACTATGGCATCAGTTCAGACACAGTTATCTTCTATCATGCAGACTGGTGCCCTCATTGCCAGAACATGATTCCGATTGTAAAAGAGCTTGAATCAGAAGGCCTGAAATTCTATTGGGCAGAGACAAGCTCAGAAGAAGTCAAGGCAGTCAATGACTGCTTCAGTGATGTTATTGGCCAGGGAGTTCCTGAATTCATCTGCGCAGGCACAAAAGAAGTCAAGATGGGCGCGATGAGCAAGTCTGATCTCAAGGCATTTGCAGACAGCTGCAAATAATTTTTATTTTTTCTTTTGGTTTTATTCTTAATCCTATTTTAGTTCTGTAATTATTTAAATCAAAAAACAATAAGAAAAAGAAAATAAAATTAAAAAATAAAATAAATCTGATTTTTACAAATCCTTTGCAGTCAAAACATTAAGCCTAGTCTCTCCTGGCTTGAGCTTGTTCTCCATTGCAACAATATGCCTGATGTTTGCCTTTTCAGCAACTTCAGCTATAGGCTTTTCAACAGCGCCGTCAAACACAATCGCATATATTCCTGAATTCAGGCTCTTGACAGTTGCAGTTATTTCGCTTATAGGCACTTTTCCAAGTATGTTTAATTTCTCGTCAAGGATATAAGCTCCTCTTGTTCCGATAAGGTCTTCAAGCATTGACTTGAACTTTGCCTTTTCTTCGTCAGACACAATAGCTCCGGCAGGCCTTCTCACAAACCTGTTTGCCATTGGCGCTGCTGACTGGTAAGGCCTTTGTATAGGCGCAGCATAAGGTGCTGCTTGAGGTCTTTGGAACTGCTGTTGCTGTGGTGGTTGAACAGGTCTTGACTGCTGATAATGCTGCTGTGATTGCTGGGGCTTTTCAGCGTCTCTTGAGAAATCAAGCTTAGCCTGTTCAGCAGTAATCCTTCCTCTAAGTGCCTTATATATCTCTTTATTTGTTATCTCTTCAACTTCTTTCCCGTCAGGCGCCTTTGTTACAAAATCAATGTCAGCTATAGAAAGCAATTCCTTTATGATAAGGTCTCCGCCTCTGTCTCCGTCAACAAATGCAGTTATTGTTTTGCGTTTTGCAAGCTCGACAATTGTCTGAGGCACAGAAGTCCCGTTCATTCCAATAACGTTCTTTATTCCATGCTTCAAAAGGTTCAGTACATCAGCCCTTCCTTCGCAGACAATAACTTCATCAGATTCATCTATTGCAGGACCAGCAGGCAACCTATCCTTTCCATAAGCTTGGACTTCCATCATTCTTACTGAATGTGCAACTTCATCTGCCAATTCTTGTGAATCAGGCATTATGCTATCATTCATCTGCTTCAATAATTCCTTTGCTCTTTCAATCACTAGCTTTCTCTTGCTTATCCTGACATCTTCAATGTTTTCTACTCTTATCTTGGCATTGCAAGGGCCAATTCGTTGTATGATTTCCAGAGCAGCTCCTACAATGCTCGTTTCTGCCTTGTCCAAAGAAGAAGGGACTATAATCGAGCCCTGCGTCTTTCCGATCTTGGTGTCAACATTCACTTCTATTCTTCCGATCCTTCCTGACCTTTGAAGCTCTCTGAGCTCAAGATCAGCTCCCAAAAGCCCCTCTGTCTGTCCGAATATAGCTCCTATTACATCTGGTTTCTCAACAACGCCGTCAATTTCAATTGACGCATGAATAATATATTTTGATGATACTGGGCTTATCTTTCCCATTTTAATCTGCCTCCGTTTTATAGAAAAAGCATAATATGTTCTTTATTTTGATACTAACTTTCCAGTTTTGTAATAAATGATATTGATGAACATGATATTATGCCTTTCTAATTTTATTTCTCAATTAACATAGAATTAACTTTTCACGCACGATTCGAATTTAGCTTTGTGAGCATAAACAATGATTCTGATCTGATTAGGCCCCCGTGAAAACCCTGATCAATGACGATTGTTAATTTCTATGTTCTGTTATTTATGATTATGAAATTTTGTAGCCTGTTTCACTAACCCTCAAACTCATAGCTAGCTTTTCAGCATAAGCTCTGTTGAGTACTCTCGTGACAGGCTGTCATGCTTGCGCACAACGTAAATTAGAATACCCCTATTCTATATAAATCTTTGTTTTCATATTGTAAAACTTAGAATTCAGGCCCTGCAGGCAGTATAAGCCCATTCTTAGTAAATTCAAGTTCATAAATATAAGAAACCCTAGCAAAACCGAAGTTTTGCCAGGGAAAAGGGGGTTTTATTCGAAATTGCTTTCGAATAAGTATGAAAAACCCCTTAAACACCCGAAGGCATTTAAGGGGAAAAGAGGTGTTTAGACAATTAATTATAGTCAATATAAGATTAAGGCTAAACACGCCAATATATTACTGTATAGTGGTACTTATATATAAACCTTTCGTTTTCTTAACTACTTTAGAGTAGCACTATAACAAAACAAACCAATAACCTTTATAAACAACAGGAATAACCCTTCTCCAATGGCCTCAGAACAATTCTGCTATGAGCTTAAGATTACCAAGGACAGGATAGCCGTCCTGATAGGAAAAAAAGGAGAAGTCAAGAAAGAATTAGAGTCATTGACAAAGACAAAGATACAGGTTGATTCTAAAGAAGGTGATGTAGCTATCTATGGTGATGATGGCCTAAGCCTCTACAATGCAAGAGAGATAGTCAAAGCAATCGGAAGGGGCTTTAACCCGGAATTGGCAAAGCTTCTTCTAAAACAGGACTATTCATTGGAGATAATAAGCATAGACGAATATGCAAGAAACAGGAATGATTCTGAGAGGGTAAAAGGCAGGCTGATTGGCAGAGAAGGCAAAGCTAGAAAGACTATGGAGACCCTGACAGAATGCTATATTTCTGTTTATGGCAAAACTGTTTCAATCATTGGCGAAACAAGCAAAGTTATCACAGCAAAGACTGCAGTTGAGAGGCTATTGTTAGGATCACGTCATGGAAATATTTATAAATGGCTGGAAAAAAGACATAAAGAGTTCAGAAAAAGAGAGTTGTTAGGTGAAAAAATTGAGTGAGTCTAAGAAAGACAAACAGCCAATTGCATTAGAGCTTGCAAAAAAGCAAAGAGAGATTTCAGTTGCAGAATTTTTTGAGAAAAATAGGCATCTTCTAGGTTTTGATAACAAGAGGAAAGCACTTCTTACTACAATAAAAGAAGCTGTTGACAATTCGCTGGATGCTTGCGAAGAAGCAAGGATACTGCCTGAAATAAATGTCACAATAATTGATATGACTCCTAGGCAGGAAAAGCCAGTTGAAGTTTCGCAGGGCCAGACAAAGCTTGTTGAATCAGAAGATAAAGAAGAAAGGGAAGAAAAAGAAACAAGCAAATCAGAGAGATACAGGATAATTATCGAAGACAATGGCCCTGGGATTGTTAAAAACCAAATACCTAACATTTTCGCAAGGCTGCTTTACGGCAGCAAATTCCATAGGCTGAAGATGAGCAGAGGCCAGCAGGGTATAGGGATCTCAGCAGCAGCACTGTACGGCCAGCTGACAACAGGCAAGCCAATCAGGATTATCTCGAAGATTTCTCCAAAGCATCCTGCGCAGTACATGGAGCTTAAGATCAACACATCCACAAACAGGCCTGAGATTGTTGCAGAAAAAGAGCTCGAGTGGAAAAAAGAGCATGGCACAAAAGTTGAGTTGGAGCTAGAAGGAACATATCAAAAAGGAGGCCAGAGCGTTGACCGTTATTTGATACATACTGCAATTGTAAATCCGCATGTCACGATTATCTACACCCCTCCTGACGGAAAACAGATGATTTTTGCAAGAGCGACAAACGAGCTGCCTAAAGAGCCGAAGGAAATAATGCCTCATCCTCATGGGGTAGAGCTTGGCCGATTGATTAAAATGCTCGAGAGCACAGAGTCAAGGACATTGCAGAGCTTTCTTACAAATGAATTTTCAAGAGTAGGCCCAGATACTGCAAAAGAGATCTGCGCAAATGCAGCACTTATGCCTGATTTCAGCCCGAGAAAAATGACAAGGGAATTGGCAGAAAAGCTTGAGCAAGGCATAAAGAAGACAAAAATAATCAACCCTTCAGCTGATTGCTTAAGCCCGATTGGCGCAGAATTATTAGAAAAAGGCTTGAGAAAAGAGATCAATGCAGAATTTTACTGTGCAACAACAAGACCACCTTCTGTTTACCGTGGAAACCCGTTCATAATTGAAGCAGGCATTGCTTATGGCGGAGACCAGCCTCTTGATGAGCAGGCAAGATTGTTAAGGTTTGCCAACAGGGTCCCATTGCTTTATCAGCAGGGCTCATGCGCAATCTCAAAAGCATGCGTAACTACAGCATGGAGAAACTATGGCTTGCAGCAAAGCAAAGGCGCACTGCCTATTGGCCCGTTTACAATCATAGTCAGCATTTCATCTGTCTGGGTTCCTTTCACTTCAGAAAGCAAAGAAGCAATTGCACACTATCCTGAAATTCTAAAAGAAGTCAAGCTAGCTTTGCAGGAAGTTGGAAGAAAGCTTCAGATACACGTCCACAAGAAACACCAGGTCAAGAATATGCTTGAAAGGGCAAATCTTTTTGAGAGATATGTTCCTGAAGTAGCAGATTCATTGGCAAGATTGACAGGCGAGAGCAAAGAAATAATACTAAAGAAACTCAACGAAATGATCAAGAAAAGCGATATCATGAAAGAGATGGAAAAGATTGAAACACTCAAAGGAGAAGTAGAGGAAGAGACAAAGCTCGAGCGCAAAAGCAATGAGGAGGAAGACTAAAAATGGCAGAGACAAAAAAAGATAGCGGCGCAAAATCCGAGCTTGTCAAGATGGGCAAAAAGATAGTTGAAGACATAAAGCACGGAAAAAGCCCAAAAATAGAACTTTCAGTCAGGGGCCTTTCAAACGTTGTTTATGATAAAGAATCAAAGACATTGGGCTTAGGAGAAAAAACAGCTGAAAGATTGTTTTTTAATGTAGGCCATGCAAAGAAATTTTTACAGACTATTGAAATTGCTTCTATTTGCAAGACACTTTTGGATGTTGCAAAACACGCCAGCCTGAGAGATGTCTTTTACATGGCAAAGAGGACTATCCCTAGCACAAATATCAATGTTGTTGACGAGCAGAAAGAGTCAGACAAGGCAATTGAGGACCTTGAGCTTATCACATCCTATTCAAGGGAAAATCTGAATGTTAATGCTAACAAGATGGGCAGCGTTGCAGGCAAGGTTGTTGTTGAGGATTCAGGCGACACAATCGACTGGTCGAAATTGGGCTCAGGAGGCTGGTCAATCCCTTCAAATGTCGAGAATATCAAATTCAAAAAAGTAAATGCAAAATATGTAATTTACATGGAAAAAGCAGCTGTCTGGGAGCGTCTTCATGAAGACAGGTTCTGGGAAAAACAGAATTGTATAATCATGTCTTCACAAGGACAGACAACAAGAGGAATAAGAAGATTATTGCAAAGGCTTTGCACAGAGCACAAGCTTCCAATTTATGTTCTTGCAGACAATGATCCATGGGGATGGTACATTTACTCTGTTCTGAAATTTGGCTCTATCAGCTTAGCTCACATGGCAGAAGAAATGGCAATCCCAAGCGTAAAATTCATTGGAATAACTTGCGATGATGTTATAAATTATGATTTGAAGAGGCATTTCATCAAATTAAATGACCAGGATATATCAAGATTGAAACAGATGCAGAACTATGATTGGTTTACGAAGAATAAAGCTTGGCAAAGGCAGTTCAAGATGATGAAAGACTTTGGCGCAAAGGTTGAAATACAGTCTTTGTCTTCAAAAGGCATAAGCTTTATAAGCGAGAAATACCTTCCAGATAAAGTAAGAAAACAAGATTGGCTTGATTAAAATGGAAAACGAAAAAATACAAACACCATCCAATTGTTGTGATGGCTGCACAGCATGGCAGATGCACGGCAACAAATGCTGGTATTTCTGGGAAGCAAAGAAAGACTGCACAATGCATACAATGAAGCAGCGATAAACTTTTCTTTTTATTCTTAATTTTAGCTGTCGTATCCTG
>JAGVIO010000112.1 GCA_020056025.1 archaeon | reverse complement strand
TTAAGAAAAATAATATGAAAAACATAGATAAAAAATTGGCAGAAAAACAAGATAAAATAATAAGAAATGATTAAAAGAAAGAAAAAATAAAATAAAAAAATAATCTATTTTTATTCAATCAGCTTTCCTACATCAGGCGCAGTCTCAGCACCTTCCGCTGCCTCGAACATATCTCTTTGCTCAAATCCGAACATTGAAGCGATTATGTTTGAAGGAAATGTCCTTGTCTTCACATTCAGCGCCTTTACAGCAGCGTTGTAGATATCTCTGTCTGTCTTGATCCTGTTCTCAGTGCCTTCAAGCTGGTCCTGCAGAGTAAGATAGTTCTCTGTTGATTTTATCTCAGGATAATTCTCATACACCAGATTGATTGCGGTGTTTATCTTCTGCCCCATCAGGTCAATCTCAGCAGGCGTCTTTGCTTTTGAAACACCTGTCCTCAAGGCAGCAATGTCTGTCTGCATCTTTTTCTCAAAATCAGCAGAAGCTTTCACTGTTGCAACCAGATTAGGTATAAGATCAGCTCTCCTTTGATAAGCTGTCTGTACATTTCCCCATTTTTCATTCACAGTCTCGTCTGCATTGACAAGGCCGTTGTATGTTCCCATGACGAAAAACAGAGCCAAAACCAAAGCAGCAATGATCACAATAAGTGTAATAATCCCTTTGCTGAGTCCTTCTGATTTTTCTTTTGCCATTTTCATTTCCCTCCAAGTTTTTTAGCATGAGCAGCTAATTTCTGCAGCTCTCCTGCATCAACCCACATGCCTCCGCATTTCCTGCAGACATCTATCACTACATTCTTCTTCTTAAGCTTTTTCATATATTGCCTGCATCGCGGGCATGACAATAACTTTTCTCCTGTCTTTTTATCGATTTTTGCTTTCATTTCAAAACCTCCTGCAACATGATTGCCATGATCTACCAAGACCCCCCACTGCCGCCACCACCAAAATTTCCGCCTCCAAATCCGCCGAATCCTCCTGAATGTCCTCCTCCAGAACCTCCTCTTCCGCCAAACAGGATTATTGCAGCAGTTGCAGCATTAAAATATTTGTTTTTCCCCTGTTTATTGCCGTATTTGACAGCTATGAATATCACAAATCCAAAAATAGCAAAAACAAAAAGAGAGCCAATTATTATATAAGGCAAAATCGCAGAGAAATCTTTGCAGGAGCATTCGCCTGTAACATCATTCTGCATAAGAACCTGCTCTTCAGTGCATTCGCATTTATTAAATTCTTCAGCGCCGCTTTCATTGAGCAGTATCTTCTTTATCGCAGCACTTGCTTCGACAATCCCTTTTCCATAATCTCTGTTTTTGAAATTTGGCACAATATATTGCCTGCCTATTATTCCTGTTTTTGCGTCAGTAAGTATATATTCAATTCCTCTTCCTACCTCAAACCTGTACTCTCGGTCATCAAGAGCAACCAAAAGCAGCAGTCCATTGTTTTTTTCCTTGTCTCCTAATTTTCCCTGCGCAATCTCAAGAGAATAGCTTTCAATATCCTTTCCTTCCAAAGATTTGACAGTTACAATAGAATATTCAGCAATGCCAGAATCATAAATCTGCTCCAGCATCGAATTGAGCTCCTGCTCGCTTTGCTCATCGATGATGTCTGCATAGTCATTCACAAAACCTTTCAGTTCAACAGCAGCAAAGCTCAATGGAATCATTAATAGCATTGCCAGCAGAATCAAGCAAATCCTTTTCATATAGCAAAATAAATCTGCTAGGTATATAAACATTTCTGCCTGAAAACATGTGTGCTATGCGGTGACATATGTCACCACCATTAAAATTCAGTCTAGTTTACTGAATTTTGGTGGTGTATATGAAGAAAGAAGAAGTTCGTAAAGAGTTCTTTAAGCTCAAAAACAAAGGATTCTCCTACTCTCAATGTAAGAGAATATTGATGGCGCAATTTCAATATGATGTAACAACACGCACACTTAAACGTTGGGTAAAAATTCTTACTGAAGGGATATGGGATTGTCGTGATAAAAGTCGTAAACCTCATACTATTCATAGAAAAGTTTGTTCTTCGATTGAAGAACAAGTTATTCAATTAAGGAATAACACGGGATGGGGTTGTCGAAAGATAGCCCTATATCTTCCGGATCTAGGCGTTGGTATGAGGACAATAAACAATATTCTAAACAAACACAATCTTTGTCGAGAATCAAACAACAAAGGAAAGCAAAAGAAGTGGGTACGTTGGCAACGTAAGCACCCAAATAGTCTATGGCAAATAGATCATACCGACGAGATGGGCAAGTTTAATTGCTATACTTTGTCAATCCTTGATGATTGTTCAAGGTACAGTTTAGCTTTGGTAAAGCTAAACTGTGTTACAACAGATGTTGTAACAAATATTCTTGATAGTCTTATAAAAAAGCATGGAAAGCCTAGAGAAATATTAACTGATAATGGCAGCGCATATGGCTCTAGCAGCGAGCATAGTCGTTTTGACAGATGGTGTCGAAGAAGAGGTATTAAGCATATACGAACAAAAATACACAGCCCTACAACAAATGGTAAAGTAGAGAGGCTCTTTAAGACAATGGACGACGAACTGGAGTTTTGTCGAAATGATTTAGAACTTTTTAGGATGAGATATAATCACTTCAGAACACACAGCAGTCTGAACGACAAAACTCCAGCTAAGATTTATTTCGCTTTTGAGAACTTATTTTAGTGCTGGTGACATATGTCACTGCACTATACACT
>JAGVIO010000018.1 GCA_020056025.1 archaeon | reverse complement strand
GTATTTTATCTCTCTAAGCTTTGCATCATCCAATTTGACCAAAAACGGAGCTCCCATCGAGATCTGCAGCGCCCTTGAGCCAAGCATCCTTGCCTTTTCATACTTTGTGTATTTGATTTTTTCTTCTGCCATATTGTCACCTTTATAGAGCTGCTCTCAGCTCATTTGCTTTCTCGACAGCAATGCCTATCATCTTATCGATGTCTTCTGAAGTCAGGGTCTCTTCGCCGCCTTTCTGCAATGCGCATAATGTGCCGTCTTTCATCGAAGCAACAGTCAGCCTTGCATCAATCACTTTCTCCTCTTCCTCTGTCGGATCAATTATGAAATGGCTTCCTATCTTGCATACTGTTACTGAGACAGGCTCTGCATCTGACAACGGAAGAGGCTCATCTGTCCTGGTGAGATAATCTATCTTCTCATTCTCTAGTTTAGGCAGCCTTGTATTCTTCAAGGCAGCCAGTGCAGCCAATGCGCTTGCGTCAAACAGATTTCCTGAATCGTTTATGGGAATAAGGTCTATTGAAATTCCCCATACCTTTTCTCCAGGAGTTATGCATAGCTTTTTTGTGTCAATGACATGCGATTCCCTTATGCCTCTGTCAACTATGCGGCCAAGCTCTATTGCCTGCAAGCCAGGAGCGCCAAGCTCGAATTCAGGATTTGCCATAGGAATAAGCTCTGCGCCGCACATCAGATTGCCTGCATCAGGTGTGTCTGGATAGGGTTTTTCCAGTGACAGCTTTATGCCTGCCATCAGCAGTGTTCCGCCTATCTGGACTCTTGCTGAGCCTTCTGCGCTTTTTGAAATGTCATACTCTACTTTTATCGGCTTCCTGTACTCCAGCGGAGCCCTGCCGTCTAATCTCAATCCTTTGTTTAGGAAATCAATAATGTGTTTTCTGAGTTCTGAGTGCATTTTCATTCACCTACCTTGAACTTGTCTTTCAGTGCCTGTTTCTGTATCTCATATATATTTTTTGTCACTTTTTTTGCAAGCTCAATTGCATCTTTAATGTTTTCCTGGGAAACCTCGCCATCCATCTGCAGCAGGCTTATCTCGCCTGAATTAGGGAGAATAGCAACCGGGATGTCTGCTACCTTGCCTTCAAATGCCTCTTCATCATAGTTCAGGTCTGCGATGACTGTTCCGTCTATGCAGCCAACTGCGACTGCTGAAACAAGGTCTTTCATCATAATGCCTGCATCTGCCAGCGCCATTGCTGCTGCACATATGCCTGCGCACCTTGTGCCTGCATCTGTCTGCGGAAGCTCTATGAATACATCAACAACTGCATTTGGAAAATCTGAAAGGTCGATGACAGGAAGCAATGCCTTTTCTGTCACCATTGAAATTTCCTTTGCTCTTCTGCTGCCTCCTGGCCTTACTCTTTCGCCATGGCCTGAAAAAGGCATCATGTTATAGTTGACTCTCAAAATTCCCTTCTGGGGATCCTGCATGAATTTAGGATACAGGTTTCTCGGGCCATAGACTGCTGCATATGCGATTGTCTGCCCTATCTTGAATATTGCAGAGCCGTCTGCTCTCTCAATTATGCCGACCTTTGCCTCAATAGGCCTTGTCTCATCTAATTTCCTGCCATCCAAGCGTTTATTGTACGTCATTTGGCTCACCTTCCTCTGTCCTTAGCTCAATCTGCTTGCCTGTCTGCTGCTCCAGGAACTCCTTGATCCTGTCTGTCAGGCCTGCTATGTGGGATTCTTCTGCAATCTTGTTTATTGTCTCAACTGCAAGAAGCTCCATCTTCGGATCCTCACCTTCAAGCCAAATCACTCCGTTCTGGCCGACTATTATCCTGCTACCTGTTGCCTGCTTTATCATCGAGACCATGCTGCCTTTTTTGCCGATAATCCTCGGAACCTTGTTTGTGTTGACTTTTATAACTCTGCCGCCTCTTAATTTTCTCAAGCCAGGCCCTTTTGTGGTAACATCAATCAGCATCTGTGTTGTTACATTAACAATCTTGCAAATAATGTAATCCCCAAAGCTGAAGTACTGTGTCAGATCAGAGCCTTTCTGGATGAACTCAGAGGTTGCGTCCTTCATGTTCAGCATTGCTGTATATGCTGAATTTGTATCAAGAATCCAGCCGCTCATCACAATCTCCTGAACTTTCACTATTATTGTATCGCCTCTTTTCGGAAGATACCTTCCTGTCAGAGGAACTATCTTTATCGCCCTTCCGTCCACATTGACCAAGCCCAAACGCGCAGCATGGATGTTGTCTCCTTCTCTGTATGTGCCGTTGCCTGGAAGATAGTCCATACCTTCTGCAAGCGCTTCGCCTGGAACTGCAATGTCTTTGTCTTTTACCAACAATTTGCTCATTTTTTCACCTTTCTATGTTATCATGAATCACTTTTTCTTCTTTGCATCGCTCAAGACCTTTTCAGTCTCGCTCTTGCTTAATTTTGTGAATCTCTTGTCTTCCTTTCTTATGACTGCGATGTCAATCCTTTCTGCTGTGAAATTATCACCCAGTGCTTTCAGAAGCGCTTTCATCGCAAGCCTCAGCCCTTCTTCAATACTCATGTCTTCCTTGTACTGCTTGTGCAGGATTTCCTCAACTTCTGTCTCGCCTTCTCCTATCACAACAGCCTTGTACTGGAAAAATATGCCTGTGGGATCTGTCTCAAAAAGCTTGATGCTGCCATCTTCATCAATCCCTGCAACCAGCAGTGAAACGCCGAATGGCCTCAGGCCTGCTGACTGTGTGCATATCTGCTTCAGATCGCAGATGTCTTTTACAACAGTCAAAACATCTACAGGGCCGTCATATGTCACCCTGTGCTGCTGAGCCCTTAGCTGAGCCCTGTCAATCAATACTCTTGCATCTGACAGTATTCCTGCTGCTGTTGCTGCGATATGCTCGTCTATCTGCCAGATCTTTTCAGTAGCTTCTGGAACAATAAGCTCGTCTATCAGCCTCTTGTCTGTAACAAGTATTACGCCGTCTTTGCAGGCGATCCCTATTGCTGTTGAGCCTTGCTTGACTGTCTTTTTAGCGTATTCTACCTGTAATAATCTTCCTTCTGGGCTGAACATTGTGATTGCCCTGTCATATCCCATCAATTGGTGTGGCATTGGTTGCATGTTAATTACCTCCTTTCATGATATTCATCTAATGGAACAGGAATGTTTTCTACATACCTTTTTGATTTTTCTCTTTCACTTAGCGGCGCGTTCTTCAGGTATTGTCTGTGATTCTCGAATTCCCTCATTTCTTCTACATCGCATACGTCACTTAATTCGTTTGTTTTCATTTTAAATACCTCCCCTCTGCTTTGTTTAGTATTCCTGAAACTCCTATTGTGTTGATTATGACATCAATGTTGTTTATCTTCTTGACAAATGCCAATGCTGCTTTTAGCTCATTGATATATTTATTGTCTACTCTGATAAGGCCTCTTTGCTTTT
>JAGVIO010000056.1 GCA_020056025.1 archaeon | reverse complement strand
TCCGATTGTTAATTGCCCTTTCAAGTGAGCAGGACAGCCATAAATATCATATTCAAAGACATCTTTGCCTTGCTGTTCTTGAATATATCTCTTGACTTGCTCTTGAGAAACGTGTCCTGCAGAACCGCAGTAATAACCTCTTGCCCAGAGATTATCAAAACCTTTGCCAAAATGCTGTTTATATCCAAGATACCTTAATTCTGGAAAGCATCTTCTCAATTGTATTGAAGTGTTGCCTTTCAATTTGTGTATAATCTTGAATGGTGTTACTGTTGGCTTTGCACCTACGAATAAGTGCAAGTGGTCTTGCATAATCTCTAACGCTAGATTATAAATGCCTAATTCTTGGCATTGTCCATCGATTATTGCTTTCAGGACTTCTTTAACTTTATCCACAAGCACAGGTTTTCTGTACTTTGGAATCCAAATAATGTGATAATTGATGTTGTATTTGCAATGGTGAGATGTTCTTACCGTTGCAATTTTGCTTTCAATCTTGTGCACTTCTGGATTAAAGTGTTGATATATGTTTTTAGTCATTGCGACCACCTCACTCTGAAGGTGGTTGCTTGTATCGTTAGGGGTTCTCGTTGAGCGAACCATACATTAAACTTTTAGCTGATGAGCGACCTCGTAAGAGGGAAAAGTTTAAGTTAAATGGTTTGCGTGAGAAACCCCTAGCTTTAGCTGGATTTATTTTGGGAGTATGTCATTTCAGGAATTTATCATATATGGCATTGACTGCCTTGCTGCTGTCTGCGCTGTTTATTCCATATATTATGCACCTTTCCGATGGACCCTGCGAAATGAATTTTATCTTCACTCCTGCATCGCTAAGGGTTGTGCTTACTTTTGTCTGTATATACTCAGATTCCTTTATGCCTTTTCCTGCAACTACGAGTATGCCATAGTTTTCATTGAAATTTATTTTCGGATTCTTGTTTGCAAGAAGCCCTTTTAATCGGTTATTGAGCATGTTTATCTTGAAGCAGCCTTCTGGGTCATCTTCTGAGAGTATTTGATCTTCAGCAAAGATTACTGATACATCGTCTATACCGCCTATGCTGCATTCAACAGAGACACCTTCTTCTTCAAATGTCTGCAGTATTTTCCTTTCAATTCCACGCATTGAATTAAGGCCGAATGCTGCGATATCAAATGCACAGAATCCATTTTTGTACGCAATGCCGACAATTGGCTTTTGCGGATTGCTTCTGCGCTCATAGCAGATAAATGTCCCTGTTTTCGGAAATGAGAATGTATTCCTTACATGCACTGGAATCTGCTTTTCCTGCACAGGTTGCACTGCCTCGTCATGGAAAACATTGAAGCCTGAATATGTCAAATCCCTCAATTCCTCAAATGTCAAAAATCTTATTGTTTTTGGATTATTAACTAAATTAGGGTTTGCTGCGCATATGCCGTCTACGTCTGTAAAATTTTCATAGGTTTTTGCACCTACTGCTGCTGCGACATACGCTCCTGTAAGGTCTGAGCCGCCCCTGCTTAATGTAGCGATACTGCCTTTTTCAGTATAGCCGTAAAATCCAGGGATTATAATTTTTCCATCAATGCCTGCAAGCCTTTTCCTGACCATTTCTTCAGATTGTGGAAGAATCCTTGCATTGCCATATTCTTCAGAAACAACAAAGAGCTCTTTTGGATCGATATATGCCAAGCCCCATACTTTTGCAAGAAGCCTGGCGCAAGCCTCTTCACCAAATGCCTTAATGCCATCTGCGTATCTTTTTGGGTTGTCTTTTGGCATGGCTCTTCTCTGATTAAGCAAATCAGATAATTCAGTAACGTCTGTTCCAGGGCTAAGGCTCTGGTACCTTTGAATTATTCTATCTTTAATTGTTTCATCATCTGGCTTTTTTCCAAGCTCGATAAGCAAATCTGTAACTTTTTCCCTATATTTCTCATTTAGGTATTCTTTTTCATCAAGCTTGCCGGGAGCAGACACTACAATATATCTCCTGTTTTCATCATCAGAATCAATTATCTTTTTTACCATCCCTGCTGCATTTGCAGTTGCTACAGAAGTTCCTCCGAACTTTGCTACTATATTTTCGCTCATTCAAAACACCCTTTTCTTTTAATAAGAAAACCACTTTAATCAATGTATAATAACCTGATGTTATTATAATAACAAACTTTTTATATAATGTTATTTCCTGTTTTTGTTATGGTAACAATATCCCACATTGTAGGAAAGATCCTTGACAGGAAGCTGTTTATTGAAGAAGCTTTGAACAAAGGAATAATCAATTACGGAGCTCTTGCTGAGCTTATCCTTCCAGAGGTTGAGCATGAGCTAAAGAAAAAGGTAAAGCATTCTGCTGTCATGATGGCTCTAAGAAGGCATGCTGAGAAAGCTGCAAAAAAGCTCTTCAGGACAGCAAGATTCAATGAAGATACTGACATCATTATAAGAAGCGACCTTGTTGAGATCACTATTGTCAAGACACCAGATTCAGGCGAGCTGATAAAAAAGATATATAATATTGTTGACATCAAGAAAGGGGATTTTGTCTCTGTAGTTCAGGGGCTTAATGAGATAAGCATTATCACAAACAGGAAGCATGAAAGGAGTATAGAGAAGCTTGTCAGGAAGAATGATGTCAAATGGGTTGAGAAAGAGTTGTCAAGCCTTACAATCAATATTCCTGAAGAATCCACCGAAACAATAGGATTGTTCTATATGATAACAAGAGCATTGAGCTGGGAAAGCATCAAGATAATTGAGATTGTCTCAACATGGTCTGAGATGACTTATGTGCTTAAGACAGAAGAGGTGTCTTTTGCTTTTAATGTGATTAAGAAACTGGTTGAGGAGAACAAGTGATTATTCAAACCATTTGAGCATCTTAACTGCGTCTCCAAACACATCAGGAGATTCGTTGATTATTGTTATGTCTGGCTTGTATTTCTTCAATGCTTTTGCCAATGGCTCAAAAAAGGATTTCTCCAATAACTTATGGGACCTTTCTCCTTTTTCGCTGTAAACTATTCCGGAAAAATGAGAATGAATGTGCTTTATTCCTTTCAATTTGTTGAAAACTTCATCATAATCAATATGTCCATTGTTCCTTGCATAAAGATGCGCAAAATCTACGCACAAATGACAGCCTGTTTCCTTGTGAAGCTTAAGAAGCTCATCAATGTCTCCAAACTGCGCTGATTTTCCAGTTGTCTCTGGTGCCAATTCAACATTCCATCCTTTTGCCTTTATTGTTTTCTGCAAATCAACAATCGCTTCCTTTATTGTTTCATAAACCTCTTCTTTTGGTCTGCCCTGATAAAAACCAGGATGAAAGACAATATATTTTGCTCCAAGATAATGGCCTCTTTCGCAGCTCTGCAGTATCCTTTTCTTAGAGGCTTCAATTTTTGCTTTTTCTTTTGAAGAGAGATTAATGTAATAAGGGGCATGGACAGAAAGCAGAATCCCGTTTGATTTTGCAATTTCTCCAATTTTCTTTGCCTCAGAATCAGTCATCCGAACGCCATATGTGAATTCAATCTCCATTGCTCCAAGGCCTAGCTCTTTTGCTCTTGGAATGCCTTCTTCATAGCCAATGCCTCCTGTACCTGCTGGACCAAATAGAATGTTTGACATTTTAGATTCAGAGGCTTAACAACTATATTAATTTGTTGGTTGTTTTGGGGTGTGGGACATTAAACCTTCACCCCCATCCATGAAAGATTATGCCACGTTTGAATTAGACCGTTCGCAGTATCTACTCTTTCAGGTAATTTT
>JAGVIO010000152.1 GCA_020056025.1 archaeon | reverse complement strand
CTTGCATCAGGAGTGTTTGTCCACAATTCTGCAAAACAAGGCCGAAACAGGAAATTCCAGGCGATATTGCCTCTTAGGGGAAAGATACTCAATGTTGAAAAAGCAAGGCTTGACAAGGTACTTGAGAACAATGAGGTTGCTGCAATGATAACTGCAATCGGCACTGGAATAGGAGATGAGTTCCAGCTGGAAAAGGCAAGATACCATAAGATTGTCATAATGACTGATGCGGATGTTGACGGAAACCATATTTCCTGCCTGCTGCTTACATTCTTCTACAGATATATGCCTGCTCTTATTGATGCAGGATATGTATATCTGGCAATGCCTCCTCTGTACAAGCTTGCGAAAGGCAAGAAGTCTGTTTATGCCTACAATGACAAGGAAAAAGATAGGATTGCTGCTGAGATGGGTGCTGAATTATCAATACAGAGATACAAAGGGCTTGGTGAAATGAATCCTATACAGCTATGGGAAACTACAATGGACCCTGGGAACAGGGTGCTTAAGCAGATCACAATTGAAGATGCTGTCGAGGCTGACGAGATATTCACAATCCTGATGGGAGATGAAGTCGAGCCAAGGCGAAAATTCATACAGGATCATGCAAAAGAAGTTAAAGAGCTGGATATATAGGTTGTTTCTATTTGCATTTATATGTCAGAAATTGCTTTTAATAATACTTCTGTGTTTTAGATGGGAGATAATCTCAAATCAATTTCTGAGCATGCTCAAAAACTGCACGTTGTGGGCTTTAGCCAGCAGTTTTTGACAAAAGCGTAATCTTTTTAAATGAACCTGAAATCCAATGAAGTACTATGGCACAGGCAAAGAAAATCAAGGAAGCAAAGGCAAAGAAGAGATGGCATATTGTAGTTGCTCCTCCTCTGTTCAGCAACCAGGTTATCTGTGAAACACTAATAGGAGAGCCTGAGACAGCAATCGGCAGGATAATACCTATAAACCTGATGACCTTGACTGGGGATATAAAAAGCCAGAATTTCAATCTTATATTCAAGATCACAAATGTGTCAGGCGACAAGGCTGATACAGAAATAGTAGGCTTTGATATGGCACTTTCCTCAATAAAGCGAATGGTAAGAAGGGGAAAAGATAAGATTGACATGTCTTTTGTTGTTGTAACTGCTGACCAGAAAAGGCTGAGATTGAAGTTTGTGCTTGTGACAAGCAATGCAACATATCTTTCTGTTTTGGGCCAATTAAGGAATTCGCTGAAAGACACTGCAACAAAGATGGTTGGAACGATAAATTATATTGATTTGGTTGAGTCTATTGTAAGGCATAAAATCCAGATGGAGATCAGAAAAGTGCTGAACAAGATATTCCCGCTCAAGGTATGTGAATTAAGGTATATGGGATTTGAAAAGGCAAAGATTGGCCAGGCTGAAAAGATTGTTGCTGCTGAAGAGGAAGCTCCTGAATCCAAAAAGGCAAAAGGAGAAGAAGCTGAGGAAGAATCTAAAGAAAAGAGCTCTGAAGAAGCTGAAACAGAAGAGTTTGAAGAAAAAGCTGAAGAGGAAACCGAAGCAGAAGAAGAACCTGCAGAAGAGAAATCTGAGTAAATATGCCTAAGCCAATAATCGATAATTCTAAATGCACTAACTGCGGAACCTGTGTTGGAATTTGCCCTATGAAAGTTTTTGAGAAAGGAGAGAAAGCGGCTGTAGTAAAAAAGCCAGAAGCATGTGTCGGATGCAGAGCATGCGAAGCCCAGTGCCCTGAAGATGCAATAAAGGTTGTGGATTAGATTCTTTGAATTTTTTTTGAAAGAGTTGAAATTTTCTTAGCCGCCCTTTAATTGATTTTTGAGAGAGAAGCAGGGCGGAGATTATGCCTATAAGTATCAACCTCGCCTTGGTTAGGTACTAACATCTGTCAAAAGGCGAGCTAATAAAAAAGAACTTAATACAATATCCCAACAACAATTCCTTGAATTTGACTGAACCTTACTTTGTAAGGATCTGGCTCTTCGGTTGTTTTTGATG
>JAGVIO010000074.1 GCA_020056025.1 archaeon | reverse complement strand
CTTTTGTCAATTATTCAAACATTAAGATTTAAGGGCGAAAATGTTCTTCAAGGATTGCAAACAATCCTGAAGAACCCTTCAGGATACTAAATAATTACGCAAATCCGAAACCTTTATAAATATCCTGAAAATACGAAGGTACATTCATATTGAATAAATATATATTAGGAGGGGTTAAAATATGGCTCAAAATAAAGTACACATAAACATAGTATTCATAGGACATGTCGACGCTGGAAAGTCTACAACAGTCGGACGACTATTGTATGATACTAAGAACATAGATGAACAGGCAATGAGGAAGCTCAAGGAGAAAGCAGAAGAGCTGGGCAAAGGAGGCTTTGAGTTCGCTTTCGTCATGGACAACCTCAAGGAAGAGAGAGAAAGAGGAGTTACAATCGACCTTGCGCACAAGAAGTTTGAGACTCCAAAATACTATTTTACAATAATCGATGCACCTGGGCACAAGGATTTCATCAAGAACATGATAACAGGAGCTTCACAGGCAGATGCTGCTGTCCTTGTTGTTGCAGTTACTGATGAGGTATTGCAGCCGCAGACAAAAGAGCATGTTTTCCTTGCAAAGACACTGGGAGTCCAGCAGCTTATTGTAGTGATCAACAAGATGGATATGGTCAAATATGACCAGGCTAAGTTCACAAAGATGAAAGACCTTGTTACCGGATTGATTAAGTCAGTAGGCTACAAGCCTGAAAATGTTCCATTTTTACCTCTGGCTTCACTTGTTGGAGAGAATGTTGCTAAGAAATCAGACAAATTCCCATGGTACACAGGAGGATGCCTGCTTGAAACAATGGACAAGCTCAATCCACCTGAAAAGCCAACACATTTGCCTTTGAGACTGCCTATCCAGGATGTCTACAACATCACAGGAATAGGAGTTGTTCCGGTAGGAAGAGTTGAATCAGGCAAGATGAAAATAGGAGACAAGATCATAGTTGTTCCAGGAAGAGAAGGCAAAGGAGTTCCAGGAGAAGTAAAGTCAATCGAGATGCACCACGAACAGATGACTGAAGCACTGCCAGGCGACAACATTGGATTTAACGTTAGAGGCATTGGCAAGAAGGATATTGCAAGAGGAGATGTTTTAGGACACATAGACAGTCCTCCTACTGTCGCAACAGAATTCACTGCACAGATTGTTGTGCTGAACCATCCAAGCGTTATCACAGTCGGATACACACCAGTATTCCATATCCACACTGCACAGGTAGCCTGCCAGATAACTGAAATTGTTAAGAAGCTTAACCCTGCAACAGGCGAAGTATTGCAGGAGCATCCTGACTTTATCAAGAACGGAGATGCAGCAATTGTTAAGATTAAGCCAATGCAGCCACTTGTTATCGAGAGACAGAAAGACATCCCGCAGATGGCAAGGTTTGCAGTCAGAGACTCTGGCGCAACAGTTGCAGCAGGAATGTGCATTGACTTAGTAAAGAAATAAATCAATCTGATTTATTTTTTATTTTAATTAAAATATCGGCATGATAATTGAGAAAATTACCATGTTTGTACGCATATGCCACAAAAAGCAAGAATCAAGATAGCAAGCACTGAAATTGACAAAATTAATGAAGTGTGTAATTATATTAAAGGCATTGCCGAAAAGACAGGCGTTGATATGCGAGGGCCAATACCTCTTCCTACAAAGAAATTAAAGATTACAACTAGAAAAGGGCCAGATGGCCGTGGAACTTCTACTTTTGACAGATTTGAGATGAGAGTCCATAAGAGACTTATTGATTTGGGCTTGGATGAAAGGGCACTTAGATTGGTCATGAGAGTGCCTATTCCAGAAGGGCTTAATATCGAGATTGAGATGATTGATTAAGGGTTTAGAAGCCTGAGCCTGCTTGGCTCTCCGTGTTCTCTGCAGTATTTGCAGTCAATTGTCATACTGGAGCTTACTATCAGATCTATTTTCTTGTCAGTAGGCTCCTGAGGCAGATCTCTGTATTTGACAAGCATTTCATCAAGAACCAAAGCGATTGTTGTTTTGATATGCGGCCTGGCGAATTCATCAAAAAAGGCAGAATTGTATTCAGGCATTGCAAAAAATCTGTCATATACGCCTCTTCCGCTTCCGATCCTTGCACCTGTAGAATCAACTGCCCTTACTGGGACAATGCAGACATCGATAGAATCTGGATTCTTTGATGTGGTTGCTTCATAGAACCCGAAATTTCCAGGAGCAATATCTGCTTTCAAATTTTTTATTATGCAGGCTTCCATCGCATCCTTTTTTATCATCCTTGGAGCAGAGACTGTCTTTCCTTCTCTCAAAAGCTGCTCTATTATGCTGTATGTCTGTATTTCTGAAGGGATTTCGCCTGGCTTTTTTGAGAGATAGATGAAGAAAGAGATGCCTTTCTTGAATTCACTTAATCTGAATGCTTTTTTCTCAACTGCTCTTGACTTCGAGATTATATATTCTGGATTAATGGTCTTGCTCTTATTGTCCCATATAATCCTGTATTCCTGCTTGGCTTTTTTTATTGCTGCAAGCCCTTCGCCTGACTTTTCTGCCAAATTGCTTCTGCCTGGTTTCATATTAAAATGCTGGTTTTGTATTGTTTAAAAAGTTTTATAGGGTTGAATATAACAATGCACACAAGTGCTGTTCTATTCTCTGAAAGTAATGAGAACTAAGTTTCAGCGCAACGATGCCGAAGGCAAAAAATCAAAGTTGTAGGCAGGATAGTTTTGGTTTTGGGTGTGTGATTTTTTGCTTATTTTTTAACTTAAAATCTCTTCGATCTTGGTAATAAACTCGTCAGCATCATCTAGAGAACTTTTGGCCATTTCTCTTGTTATCGAAGGAGTTGCATCATACTGGGCAGTCTCTCTTTTTGTTTTTGTCTGGATCAGTTTAGTTATTAATTGCTCGCTTATAGCATAAGCCTTAACAAGCTTATGAAGATCTTTTTGCTCCAATGCCTTATTGTTATTTTTATCTTTTTCTTCTGGGATATAATGATGCTCAAGAACAGTTATTGTTGCAGCATGGCTTTTTGACTTAAAGCCCAGTTTTGCCAATGCAGCAAGGGCAGAAGTATACATAGCGTAATAAGAAACAATTATCACCCAATCATACATCTCAAAATCAGAAGTAAGGTTGAGCAGTTTTCTTATATCTTCCTGCTCTGAAATCTTAAAGAGAAGATTAGCGACACTAAAATTCTTTCTGGATTTTGCCAAAAATGGCTTTTCAAGTTTTTTATGCTCTTCTTCCTGCAAAATCTGGCCTTTTCTCAGATATGAACCAATCTTCTTCTTTAGAACTTCACTTCTCTTTTTCATGTTGCAACCCTCCAAAAAAGTTCATGCCCGTATAAAGATACTCCATATCCCCTTACTTCTTTGCCAACATTCAGCTCTTTTGATTTCAGCATCTTCTTAAATTCTTCAATATCTGTAATCAGAGGGCTTATTTTAATATTATGCGAGAATTGGTAACTTGCGCTCTCTCTTTCTATCTCTTCTCTTAATTTTTTATCCTTAATATCGCTTACTATAAACAAAAGATCAATATCTGATTGTTTTGTTGCAGTT
>JAGVIO010000037.1 GCA_020056025.1 archaeon | reverse complement strand
TGTTCTAGTATAGTTTATTCTGAATATCAACTTGACAAAAGTATACTTCTGTTAAAAAAAGAATAAAAGGAATATAAACCCCCGCAAGCAGCCGAAGCCGCTTGCGCGGGAAAAGAGGTGATAGATCATTAAATTTTGTGAATGTAAATGGCCTCTTTAAGAGTTAATTACCTCTTAATGCCCCCAATTTCTACTCTAGAGTAGTATACTAATATTTAAATATTTCGGTTTTTTACATACTTTTATATAAAAATGTTCATTTTAAAGATAGAATGAAATGTTATCTTTGCAAAAAGCCAGCTGTCATAAAGCAGCAGAAAGGACGAGAAATCTGCGCCAGATGCTTCTCTATGCTTGTAGAAAAGAGAATCAGGAAGTATGTCAGGGCAGCAAAAGCCTTCAGAGGCAAAGACAATATTCTGGCAGTTGGAGACTTGGCATTCTACTTTGCAAAAAAGATAACAGACAAAATGCCAGTAAAGATATTCAAAACCAATAAAGAAGACAAAACCTCGATAAGGAAAAACAGGATCAACAAAATAATCCCAAACTGGACAATTGACGACGAGATAAATGATTTTCTTGAGCAATTGCTGAACAAAAAAGAAAACCATAAGAAACCTTCAAAAGTAAAAGAAGAAAAAATCCTGTCCTGCATCACAGATGAAGAAGCATCTTTGTTTGCAGAAATAAACAGCATAAGCTTCAAGCCAAACAAAAAGAACAAAGACATTTCAGAATTTGTTGAAGAGCTTGTCAAGAAGCATCCTCATTCTAAATTCAGTTTGATCTCAAACATCAGAGAGCTTGAAAGTGTTAAATAGGTTAAATTGCCATAATATAAAGACAATTAACCTTTATTTGTTAAATAGGTTAACATGATTGGTTTCTGAAAAACAACCACCTCGCCAACCTCTATCTTTATCATCTTTCTGATGGCGAGCCAAGAATTTAATTAAACTTTAAAAACAAAAACATACTTTCTCTCTTTATGAGGGAGCTATTTTTGATTACACTATTAATCCTTTTAGTTTTACTGCTCTCATCCTGCACATTAACAGGCAATCAAATCCAAAACACAAACCAAAATATAATCGAAGTCATCAAAGAGCCAACAAAACACATCGAAGTGACATTCTGCCCAAGAGAGAACTGCAGCAAAGCATTAGAACAATTTATATTAGGAGCAAAAGAATCAGTCCATTGTGCATTCTTTGAATTAGACCTGGAAAATGTAAAGCAGGCATTGCAGTCCCAATACAATAAAGGAATTGATGTAAAGCTAGTCATTGACACAGACAATCTTAAAGATATATCCAACATTAAAATCCCAACAAAGCAGGATAACAGAAGTGCTTTCATGCACAATAAGTTTTGTATTATAGATAAAAAAGCAGTCAGCACAGGCTCTTTCAACCCAACAAACAACTGCGCATACAAAAACAACAACAATCTAATAATCATAAATTCAAAAGCATTATCAGCTAATTATGAAGACGAATTCAGTGAATTATGGAATAAACAGTTCGGCAAAGGAAGCAAAGTAAAATATCCTGTAATAGAGATGAACACAACAGAAGTAAGAAACTATTTCTGCCCAGAAGACAGATGCGGAGAAAAAATAAAAGAAGAATTAAACAAAGCCAAGAATAATATTTATTTCATGACATTCTCATTCACGCATGACAGCATAGCAAATGAGATCCTGTTAAAAAACTACAACAACATGACAATAAAAGGCATTTTCGAGAATCTCGGCTCAAATACAGAATACAGCAAATTCAATATCTTCAAATATCAGGGAATAGACGTGAGAAAAGACACAAATCCTGGAAAGCTCCATCACAAAGTCTTCATTATAGACAATGAAACAGTGATAACAGGCTCATTCAATCCGTCAAGCAATGCAGACAGGAGCAATGACGAAAACATCCTTATAATCAAAGACAAAGAGCTGGCAAAAATATATCTTGAAGAATTCAGTTATGTCTGGGCAAATTATACGTAATTATTTAGTATCCTGAAGGGTTCTTCAGGATTGTTTGCAATCCTTGAAGAACATTTTCGCCCTTAAATCTTAATGTTTGAATAATTGACAAAAG
>JAGVIO010000035.1 GCA_020056025.1 archaeon | reverse complement strand
CTATGGCAGACTAGTCTGCCATAATATTTTTTCTTTTATCTCTAGACTTTTAGGACAGAGCCGATAGGCTGTTCATATAATCCTTGAATACAATAAAATTTAAATATCTCTTATCCCTTGACAGGAATATCCACAAAAAGAAGTGATTAAAATGCTATACATACACAGTTTGAAGGACCTGAATCCAAAGACAGTCGATATAGAAAGCGTTTCTTTGATAAGAGAGGTCAAGAAGCTTAACACAATGCCTCTGAGTGAGGAAAAGCTTGCCAAGCATTTAGCTGAATTCCTTGTTTCCCAGACAGATATGGAAGAGATGTCAAAATCGCTCAATTTCATCCCAGAGGCGATAAATGACATCATTGAGCTTTCAAAATCAGACGGCAAATATGAGCTGATCAACCTGCAGAGGGCACTGTCTGCTCTTCAGGAGCTTTCTGCTCCTTTGGACAGGAACATCGACTATGCTGCAAAAATGAAGGAATGGCAGGAATTGTTCATGCCAGAGCTGACTTCTTTCCTTAACCAGATGCTTAGCCTGAAGACTGCAAATGAAAAAAAGATGTATGAGGATAAACTTAAAGGGATATTCAAGAAAATACTGAGAAATGACAATGACTTTGTATTCAACTCAAAGGATATTGTCAATGAAGGCAGCGTGCAGAGGATAAACTCGCTTGCACAGAGCATGAAAGAGGGATTTTTCTTCCATGTAAAGATGGAGGATTACCTGAAAAAGTCAGATTTCAACACACTCAAGGGAAAGATACCTCAGGAAGACCTTGACAAGGTCAATTCAATCAACCAGAACATAATCGAGATACAGAAAGGCATTGAAAGGGCTTACAACAACAATATGCGCATGCTAACTTTGGCAGTTGTCTTGTATGCTTACATAAAATGGCTGAAGGAAAACATAAAATAAGGTGAAATTATGGCTGACGAAAGACAGATGATTTGCGACAGGTGCAGGAGAGCTGTTCCTATTTCTGATATGAAATACATGCCAAAGGGCGACGGCGGAAGAATAGGCTTATGCTCTGCATGCAGGGCGAAATTCAATCCAGAAGAGGAGATAAAGAAAGAAGCCAAGAAAGCAATTGGGAGCAAGAAGCAGTATTTCTGCACAAGATGCAGGTATAAGTTCACTTATGACCCAAAGAGCATTACAAACTTAAAATGCCCTTACTGCGGCAAGGAAGACCATGTCATCGAGCACAAGATGCAGTCTGCTGACAAACTGCTGAAAAACCTGACAGAATAAGTGTTTTTTCTTTTATCTTCTATTTTTTATAATCTTTTTTCAATAATCATCTATTTTTTCTTTGTATCTTAGCCTATTTCTTCTTTTTCAACTGCGTTAAGTGCGCAAGCCTTGCAATCTTAGGAATCCTTTCTGCAACCTTTGCAACTTTCTCAAGCCTTGCGAGCCTTACAGCCTCTTTCTCCAGCTTTATCGCGCCTTCGACAAGAGCTCCTTCTTTTGCAGCTTCTTTTTCAACAGTTGCTACGACATGGAGAGCAGCCTGCGCCTCTACCCCAATGCCGAACAGCCTGAATATGAATCCCACTGGCGCAACTGCAATTATATCGATGAATGATGTCTTGATGAATTTCCATACTGTCTTCTTCTTGAAGAAATTGAAATAAAGATCAGCTACAAAAAAACCCACAATGACATTGTCTATTATTCCGACAGTATGCTCATTCCTTAACATAAACTGGCCAAATATATCAAGCCAATCCCATCTGAAAACATTTATTGTACTGCTGAATTCTCCGATTAATATGAACAGAAGCAAAAGCACAAGCCAGGGTATCATATGCTCGACAAACCGCTCGATCCAGCCCAGATTTGCATCATTCCACTCATTCCATCTTTCTTTCCATTCAGGCCTTCCTGTTTCCTTTGCTTTTCTTATCTTATGATATTTGTGCAGGAATCTTATGACATGCTTATGAATATGATGAGGCGGTATCTGCTTAGAATGACTGTCCTCTTTTTGCATCAGATAAGGTAAAGAGTATTTATATTTAAGGTTTTCTGATGGATCTGTGAAAATGGTTTGCTCGAAATTGCCTAAGAATCAAGCCCAAGCATTTTTATTGGAAATTACAAAATATATTTTCTTCAACAACAATTTATTTAAACCATATTGCTATTCTTATTTTGAGGTGAAAGAATGTCAGATGCAATGAGTGTTGATGAGATTTTGAGAATGTGTTATCCTGTACCGCCTACTCAGGACAGCAGCTGCCCATCTATTGAGTGGATGGGTCTTGGCCATGGTTCAGGCATAGGAGAATGGAAATGCAAGCTTCAGGATTACAAATACGGAGACTTGCTCTATGGAGGAGGAAGTGAAAATAAGGATTACAAGCCATGCAACTGCCCAGATCATAACAAATGCCCTGTTTATCTTGAGCAGGATAAGAAGGAGCCTGTAATGGCAGCGCATTATGATAAGAATCAGCTGGAGATGCCCTGGCATTGCTGAAAAAAGCCAATTGTTCAATATATGACTTTTTTGCCTCACTTTAGTATAATCCTATACGGAAGTCTTTAAATTCTTAGGCATCTTTAGACACCTCTGTTGACACAATAGTCTCATGTCAGAAGCAAAATAAAAAACAAGTTAAATATAATAACAAAACATTGGAACTGAAACAAAATGGTATGGGTTGACGATTCAGAAAGAATGAAGCCTTGCATTGCTTCAATAAATGGTTTTACAGAGGCACCTATGCAGTTATGCGAATCTTCTATGAATGGTTATGTTGAAGAAGCTTTGCAGCCTTGTTTTGCATCATCAAATGGCTTTGTGCAGAGGTAATACTATGTCATACAGCTCTTGCGGATGCTCAGGATATTCTTCTGGCAAAGGAGGATATTCAAGGCTTGAAAGCACAGTGAATTCTTACAATTCAAGGCTAAGCCAGCCATGCTACGGAGCTGATATTTCAGCACCAGCATACAGTTCTTCAGGCAGTGGCTCAGGCTATAACAAGTCATTCATGGTCTCAGACACAGCAAACAAAGAGTATTCAGGAGCATCCGGTGTTTCAGAGGACAAAAAGCAGGCTGCAACTGATTACAGATCAGTGCCTGTGACAAGGACTTATCTTCCTGCTGCTGACAGTTTCCTTTCATCAAACAGGCCTTCTACAACATTTGTCGGAGATGCTGCGGATATAAAAGATTTTGTTGAAGAAGCATTCAATCTGGTAACTGGAAACAGGCTTCCAAACAATATTGTGATAAATGTGCTTTCAAAAGAGGATTTTGTCAGAGCAAACAGCGCCTCAGGCGGAAACTGGAATGAAGGAATACAGGGATTTGCAATCAACAGGAGAAAAATAGGCCTGCAGTCAGAAATCTTTGTAAGAAAAGGCGAGCTTGACAGGATAATGATAACATTAGGCCATGAGATAGGCCATGTTGTCACAGACCAGCTTTATGACAAAAGAGATGAGGAAGCAAAGGCTTTTGCGTTTTCAATCGCATGGATGAAGAAAATAAAGCAGTTCAATGTCGCAAATCTCTCAACAGCAATTGTTTTGGACAGGCCTGCAAAGAACGGTTTGCATGACATTGCATTGGATTTTGTGGCTGAGAAGATCAAAGCAGGAGCAGATGCGTTTGAGCTGTTTGAAAATATATCTTGTGGAGAAATAAAGGTGAGTGAAAATGTATGATTCTGACCTGGCAAAAGATGTGTTAGCAGGATATATGAAATCTGCAGAAAAATCCAAAGCATACACCTCTTACTGCCCTTCGCTTGAAGGGGCTAAGAAAAACAGCGAGACAAGCAGCAGATATGCTGGCTCTGCTCAAAAGAAAACATATTTTGAGGCAGTAATTGACAGGCCATCTCAAACAAATTTCAATAATTCCTATTCAGGAAAAGATTCTTCAAGCAGAAACAGCTCTTCAAATCCAGAATATCAGCAAAATCTGCTAAATGGCAATAAGATGCTTTTGGAGCTGATGAATTACAGCAGACAGACTTATAGGAATTAAGGGATTCCTATTATGTGAGATATTAACTTAATAGTAGTAAATAAATCTGTCGTATCCTTAAACTATTTCCCTTCGATACCTTTAATTCATTTTTCATTTATTAAACCTCCGCTTTCATCTTCCTGATGAAAGCTTGGTGAGGAGTTTCTAACTCCTCAAAAT
>JAGVIO010000029.1 GCA_020056025.1 archaeon | reverse complement strand
CTTTTGTCAATTATTCAAACATTAAGGTTTAAGGGCGAAAATGTTCTTCAAGGATTGCAAACAATCCTGAAGAATCCTTCAGGATACTAAATAATTACTCCTTATCCAAATCTTTATAAACAAAATAAAATTATAACTGTCAAAAGAGGGTTTTGATGGGAAAAGCACAGATATCCATATTTATCATAGCAGGCATTGCATTGTTGCTCACACTTTCAGCAGGGACATATTTCTATATAACAACCAAAGAAAAAACAGGCACAGGAGTCCAGCAAGCAATATCTTTCACATTAGAGCCAGAAACAATAAAGCAGTATGTTGAAAGCTGCCTAAGGTCTGTCAGCGAAGAGATTGTCTTTGAAATAAGCGAAAAAGGAGGCACATTCAGGCAAGTTCCCTACAGGGCGTATTATGGAAAATATTACCCGTATATCTGCACCCAGTCAAACAATGTCTGCGTAAATAGATTTGTGACGAGAAATTCTATGGAAACTGAGCTGAATGAAAAAATCAGCCAAAGCATAAAGAAATGCATGGATTTTTCTGAGTTCAGGAAAAAAGGGTATGATATGCTGGAAGGGCAAAGCTCTGTCTCAACAACAATCGGAAAAAATACAGTCGATATTTTGCTTAATTCTCCTGTAAAAATAACAAATCAAGGGGTTGATATTAATATCGACAAGTTCGAGTCATCATTGCAGGCGCCATTGGGCATATTATTGGATACTGTTGCAGAAGCATCCTATGAAGAGATGCTGAATTCATTTTTTGATGAAGACCTGTTCATGAAACAGCATCTAGGCATAAGCATAGAAAAGCACAAGCCTTATCCTGACACTGTCTATAAATTATCAATTTATGACAAAGACAGCTTAAGGTTTATGGAATTCAATTTCGCAGTGCAGGGAATTGGCACTGCAGATTATCTAGGGGATTTTACGCAAAAGCAGATAACAGGATTCTGCAGCAAAGATGGATTAGTCTATGTCAATGTTGACAGGAACATATGTGAGCAGTCAAAAGGCAGTTATAGCACAACAATCCTGCCTTTTGTTCAGATGAAGTCCGATACTGAATTATGTGATGGCAAGCCCTGCGCTGACTGCGCTGACAGGAAGCATGGCCAGTCATGGTGCGTATATGACGGAATTGCAGGAAATGGCTTTGATGCTCCTGGCTCAAGGCATTACAAGCAGTCATGCATAAACGGCAGGATTTACACAACAGAGTGCAGGGATTACAGAGAAGAATTGTGCGCTGAAGACTTAAGTATAGGTAAAGCAGTCTGCAGAGCAAACAGATGGCAGGACTGCTCTGAGCAGACAAGCAAGCAGAGCTGCGAAGACAGGAATATAAGGGATTGCTACTGGTCAGACTGGCTTTACAAGGCAAAACCTTTCAGGCAGCCTGATGTTCCTGATTTCAGCAAAAGGAAATGCCATCCTTATACTCCTCCAGGGTTCAAGCACTGGCTTTGGATAGGAGACCAGGCATGTGACATGGCTAATGAGCAGTATGATTGTGATGGCGCTTCATGCCCTATGTCTTGGGTTGATTCAACTGCTATTTATTGTTATATGCAAGGAGATTGCGGGTCATATTTCAATGTTCTCAAGAAAATGGTTATTGGAGGATTTTATAACACAGATGATGAGCCTAGAAATTATGTGTACAGCATTCCATTGGCGATGAGCAGGATTTATGCTGTTCCTTTGAAGACAGACACATTTGATCATGCTTCTTTTGCAGGATTCAAGCCTTTGCTTACTGCTGACAAGATGAAATCAAATGAAAAGGCGTATGAAGCAAGGTCTGATGAATTTGAGCCGAAAATGCCGTCCATGAGCGAGATAATGTCAGGAAATGTTAAAGTTGAGATTGACATTGATACTCTGCACAGCGCTTATTGTGATTTATGGGGTGCTCCTGCTGACAGTTCAGGCTGTGAATTGTGCAATTCAGATCCTCTTAAGCCATGTTCTGAATACAAATGCAGAAGCATTGGCGCTGGCTGCGAATATAAAGAAGTTGATGGAAAAGGTTATTGCGGAAATGTTCCTGTTGAAAAGCCTACTATTAAGCTTGAATATGCAGCATTATTGAAAAAAAATGTTTCTGTGCTTGACCTAATAAGAACTCAAAAGATATCTAAGGAAGAGCTTGAAAAATATATTGAAAAAAAGCTCGATGTTGAAAAAGATGTATTCAGGCTTGAATATGGCTATAGCATAACAGAAGAGATAGATCCTTATTCAAATTTGGTCTTTTTGTTCAGCTCAGAAAAGCCAATACAGTGCAGGACAGATATTGTAAACGGAAATGAATTCAGCGCAAAAAAACAGACTCCATTGGGATATTCAGAAACATTTCCGATTTTTATAAATGCAATTGACCTGAACAAGGAAATACCATTGCCAAGCTCAGTTGACATCAAATCTCCTCTTCAGATGGTCAGGATGATGGACATAGGAAAATCATTGGATGAGTCAAGAAAAATATTTGCTGAACAGAGCATTGAGCTCAGCAGGACAAATCCGGAATTATTGGCATATATGGATAATCTGAGCAGAAAGGCTGGAAATTATACAGGATATAATGTTACAAGCATGGAAGAGCTGATGAATAAAATTGATGACACCTATAAAACACAGACAGAGCCTGCTATGAAATCTTACCAGCAAAGCGCTCAGGAAATAATGATTCCGCGCGAGCTGGGAAACAGTTATAATTTTGTAACATGCAAGCCAGGCTCTGGGTTTGCGGGTGATGAATTTTTTGTAAAATATAAGCTGAAAGAAGACCGTGAAGCGCCGAGGATATCCAGCGTAAAGCCTGAAACTGAAACAAAAATAGCCGGAAACATCATTGATATGGAGATTGAGATAAATGAGCCTGCTGAATGCAGGTATTCATTGAACAATGATGCGCAATTTGACGAGATGCCTGAGAAAATAGGCTGTCCGATGACTTCGATTGAGTCTAATTTCGGAGTATTGTCATGCGATCCTGAGCAAATAAGGCTTGACAATGAAAAGACAGATGTTTTCATCAAATGCAAAGACCAGCCTTCAAAGTATGGGACTTTATTTTTAAATCTGAAAAAAGGCAATAAGTTGGGGATGAATATTCCTGGCATGGAATCACAACCTGATTTAGGCATTAATATTTCATCTTCTTTAAGCAGCGGATTAAGCTTTAATGGCAATACAATTTCCGGAGAAAGCAGGATATTCAGTGAAAAGCTGTTTGGATTTACAGCTGACAAGGACACTGTTTGGCTGAACATCAGCTTTAACAATGATGTTGAATGCAGGAATTCCCTGAATCCAAAGGATATGTTTGAAAACATACCTGAAAGCGAATCGTTTAACTGCAATGCAAATGGAAAAACTTTCAATTGCCTGAAAGAGCTGAATGTGTTAGGAAATGTCACTTATTATATCTATTGCAGGACAAAAGCTGAAAGCCAGAACATCAACTCTGAAAGCTATCATTTGATATATTATAGATAAGTTAAGAATATTTTGAACGGCTATTATATAATTGAATCTTTATAATTAAAAAATTAGATTTTGTTGCCAGACTTGTCAAAGCAGCTTTCCTGCTGGGCAGTAGAAATGCATACTTTTGTGTAAACAGCAGAGTCAATTGTTGAGATTGAATCAGAGTAGCTGTTTCCCTGGGGAACACCTGATGAAGCAAGGGTTTTTTCTGCTCCGTCTCCTTTTAGCTTTATTGTATAAGCAATTGGCTGAGTGCATGCATTTATTGTGTAAGAGACAACATACTGATAGCCCTCTTTGGCATCTGCCTTTGTGAATGTCGCTATATAGCTGTCTTTGTCATCAGAGCATCTTGTCGGAGCAATTAGAGATGCGATGCCTATGCTTTTTGCAATATTCATGATTTGATTTGCAGCAGCCTGTGCGCTTAGTGAATTTCTTAAGTCTGAAGTGTCTTCTCCTGCTTCGCTGAAATCTCCCTGAGAGTCTGGCTGTACATCGTCGAGTTTGTCTTTATCGCCTCCGCCGCTTGCAAACATAAAGAATAACAATCCCAATGCCAACAAGACACCAACTGTCCACCATAGCGCTGCAGAAACAGATGCTCCTCCAACTGAAACGAGGGCAACTATTGCTGCAACTATTAAAAATGCAGCTAATGCAAAACAGATATATGCAATTATCTTAAACACATTTTTTGTAGAATCAGAACCTCCTGCAGCAACAGTCATGCTCAGCATTCCAGCAATTACCAATGCCAATGCAATCAACAAAAACAGTTTTTTCAGTTTAGCCATTTTCTTTGCTTGTCTCAGCACGGAGGGCTTTCATCAACCTTTCCATTGCCATTGTTGTCAATGCCGTCTGCGCATACTTCTTCATCTGTCTGGCCATTGCAATTATCATCAATACCATTTGCAATCTCTGTCTTTGGAACACAGGGAGCAGCAGCCTGTCCTGACTGGTATTTGCTGTTTGAAGCATAGTTTGGCTTGTTCTCTGTAGTTGTTTCAGAATCCTTGTCCTTGTCATCCTCGCAGCAGCTGCAGTCGCAGCCTCCTCCTTCCTCGCTTGCGCCCGAGATGAATATTGCTGTTATTAGAATCAGTATTACGAATAATGCGAATTTCAAGTCCATTGTATCACCTAAATTATAGTAGAATTTGTTTATATTTAAATCTATCGGCTCTGTCCTAAAAGTCTAGAGATAAAAGAAAAAATATTATGGCAGACTAGTCTGCCATAGATTTCAGTTCTTATTGTCCTCACTTTTTTAGAGCTT
>JAGVIO010000096.1 GCA_020056025.1 archaeon | reverse complement strand
GAAGTCTCTTTGGAAATCCCTCCTGACACAAGCCTGGGTGATTTTGCTTTTCCCTGTTTCAGCTTGGCAAAAACAATGAAGAAATCTCCTGTTCAGATTGCCAAAGAGTTTGCTAATAAAATCAAGCCTTCTGGCTCAATCAAAGAGATAAAAGCAATAGGGCCTTATCTGAATTTTTTCATAAACAAGCAGGGCTTGGCAAAAGATATCCTTAAGGAAATCCTTGAAAAAAAAGAAAACTTTGGCTCAGGAGAAAAAAAGCATGAAAAAATAATGGTTGAATATGTTTCTCCGAACACAAACAAGTCATTGCATCTTGGCCATGTAAGGAATGGCCTTTTAGGGACAGCAGTATCAAATGTCCTGCAGTTCAATGGCTACAAAGTGATTAAGGCAAGCTTGAACAATGACAGAGGCATAGGAATGTGCGAAGCAATGCTTGGCTACAAGATGTTCCACAACAATGAAAAGCCGGCGATAAAGCCAGACCATTTTGTTGCGCAATGCTATGTTGATTTTAAGAAAGCAGAAAAGGAAAAGCCTGAATTAGAGGAAGAAGCAAAAAAGCTTTTGGTCGAATGGGAAGCAGAAAAGCCGTCTGTAAGAAAGCTCTGGAAAAAACTTACAAAATGGGTTTACAAAGGATATAAGCAGACTTCCAAAGACCTGGACTTTACATTTGACAAAGAATATTATGAATCACAAATTTACAAAGAAGGAAAAGAAATTGTCAACGAAGGCCTTAAAAAAGGAATTTTTGAGATTAAGGAAGGTGCAGTAACTGCAATCTTAGAGCCTTATAATCTTCCTAACAAAGTTCTGATAAAATCAGACGGAACTTCATTGTATATGACTCAAGACCTTTATCTTGCCCAACTGAAAGAAAAAGAATTCCAGATTGACCGCTCTGTATATGTTGTTGCATCTGAGCAAGACAATCATTTCAGGCAATTGTTCAAGATACTTGAGCTTCTCGGATTTAAGTCTGGAAAAAAGTGCCATCATCTGAGCTATGGCTTGGTCAATCTTCCGTCTGGAAGGATGAAATCAAGGGAAGGCACTGTTGTTGACGCAGACGATTTGATTGCAGAAGTTACAAAGCTCGCAAGAGAAGAAGTTGTCAAGAGGCATCCTGAGCTTAAAGAAAGAGAGATAAGCAAGCGCTCAAGAATCATCGGCTTAGGAGCATTGAAATTTTTCATGCTTAAGTTTGACAACATAACTTCATTTGTATACAATCCGGAAGAATCATTGAGCTTTGAAGGCGAGACAGGGCCTTATGTCCAGTATGCGCATGCAAGAATCTGCTCAATACTTTCAAAATATAATAAAGCAGTCAATACAGAAGCAGACCTTTCAAAGCTGAATACACCATATGATGAAAAGCTGATTGTTCAGCTAGGCTTGTTTAAAGAGGTTATAGAAAAAGCAGCAAATGATTACAGGCCGCATTTAATTGCAAGATATTTGATTGAGCTAGCACAATCCTTCAATGAATTCTATCACCAGTGCCCTATACTGCAGGCAGAAGAGGATGTAAAGAAAGCAAGATTGGTCTTGATTTCAGCAGTTAAGCAAATTCTGAAGAACGGATTGAATCTGCTTGGCATAGAAGCTCCGGAAAAGATGTAATCAGATCAGCAGCTTTCCATCCTTCATTATCTTCTTTCCGTCAACATAGACAGTTGGCTTTCTGAACACAGTATCAATGTGTATCGGAACATCAACCTTTCCTCCGAATGAAGAATTCTTTCCAAGAGCGATATGGCATGTTCCAATAGCTTTCTCATCTTCTAATATATTTCCTGTTAATCTTGCCTTGTCATTTGCTCCTATGCCGAATTCTGCAATGTTAAAAGCATTCTTGTCTTTGACTTTTTTCAAGACTCTAAAAAGCTCTTTAGCATCCTTCTTTCCTTCAATCTTTACTGCAAAACCTTTTTCAACAGTAATTTTAATAACCGATTTCACAGTTTTATTAAGCATCGAGCCGTCAATCACAACAGTTCCTACTGCAGTGCCTTCAACAGGCGCAATAAACACTTCTCCTGCAGGTAGATTATGCACTTTGCCTTTTGAGCTTATATCCCCATCACCCTTCTCAGCTTCCCTGTGTCTTATTGAAAAAGAAAGATTAGTGCCTTTTTTTGTGAATACTCTTACGATATGGCCTCTGTCAAGTATATCTTTTAGCTTTTTTGCTCTTTTTCTTAGCTTCCTGTAGTCAATTGCAAAAGTCTTTTTCATCATATCCTCTGTTATTCCAGGCATTGAAGCAACCCTTGCGCCTTTTTTGCAGCAAGCCTTGACAGCATTTGTGTGCGTCATTGAGTGATAAACAGGAATTATCAGAACATTGTACTTCAGCATTTCTCTTGCAAGCTCTTCAGAAGGCTCTTCTCCGTCAACTTTTCCATCAGGCTTTACAATGATTTTTGCTTCTGCAAGCTCTTTTGCAGCTTCATAGAATATCTTTCCGATTTTCAGCTTTGCCTTGTCTGTGATTATCAATACCCTTTCTCCTTTTTTCACACAAAGGCTTTGCCTGAGAGCAGTCTCTGCTGCTTTTTTTGCACTTGCCATGAAGAATAAGAAACAAACAAGCTATTTAAGCATTTGTATTGGAATAGTTCAGAAAATTTATCATGCCCACAGAGCAGTCAGACAATCCAGGTTTAGGAACAGAAAGGCTTATAAACTACAATGTAATACAATGTAATACTATGGCAATGGAAATCGTAACTATAAAATTTGAGGAAGATGTGCTTAAAAGAGTAGATAAAAGCATAACTGAGCATAATTTTAATTCCAGGACAGAGTTTATCAGAGAGGCTGTCAGGGACAAATTAGCTGAGCTTAGCAAAGAGGATTTGATAAAGGAATTTATAAAATACAGGGGCAAAGCTAAGAAAAAGACAACCTATGAAGAAAACAGGAAAACAAGGGAGATAGTCAGCAAAGAGCTGATGGAAGAATTAGATAAAAGATTCAGCTGATTTGCTCGGGTTTTACTGGTTTTGTGACATCTGAAAGACTTTGAGAGTAATGGTCGTCTTGAGACACCATAATTGCTCTGTGATTTCTTGCCTGGATTGCATTTAAGCAATCAACATAAGGTATGTTTCTTTCTTTTGCTAACTTTTTCGCCTCTAAATGCTCTTCTTTGGTTATATCAATTCTGATCAATATTTTATTGACAAACAAAAGGTTGAGCATATCATTAATCTCGTCTTCTTCATAATCTTTCTTTAGCTCCCAGACCAATGATTCTGAAAATAAGATTGTATCCCTGTTCTTGATAATCTTCATGAACAAATCAGTTGCATATTTTGCAAGAGGCCTTCCGGATTTGCTGAACCTTTCTTCATAGAAATCTCTCCAGATACATGTATCGATAAGATATTTTTCTGACATTTAAAATAAGATGGATGCATTGTTTATATAATTTGCTGGCGAAATTAATAGGCTTGTTTTAAGGAGTTGACCTCATTATCTTCATATGTTATTTACAATCTCTCCATCAACATAAATCTTAGGATTCCTTAATATCTGGTCAAGATGCACAGAAGCATATACTGTTCCGCCAAACCAGTAATTTGAGCCGACTGCAAAATGGCATGTTCCCAGAGACTTTTCATCAATCACAGTTGCTCCGATGACTTTTGCATTCGGATTTGTTCCAATGCCAAATTCTCCGATTCTGACACCCCATGGATATTTTTCATTTTCATATGCAAATTTCAAAGTTTTCCTTAGATTGTCTGCTTCTGCTCCTCCTTTGATGTCAATGATTTCATCTTTCTCGACCTTTATTTTGATTGGGTGATTGATAAGCTGTGTTCCTCCGTGATAAGCAGAGCTTCCGTCAATGACAATAGTTCCGTTTACACTTTTCCATTTTGGCGCAACATAAACTTCTCCTGCAGGGATATTTCCCCCTTCTCTTGGCTTTCTGTAATAGCCGCAGTTGTTTATTGCCTTTCTTCCTTCAATTCCGATATATACATCAGTCCCTGCTTCTGTTGTCACATGCACTTCTTTGCCTCTGTCAAGGATATCTTTCAGTTTATCTCCATTTGCTTTCAGCTCTTCATAATTCACATCAATTGATTTTATGAAATAATGCAGATTTTCAAGAGACAGTTTGCCAAGCGAAGTCGCAGATGCAAACCTGTGGTAATTTTCATGCGCATACTGTCTGAAGCTCTGTCCTAGTTCATTCACATTTCCAAGCTTATTAGACAATGCAAGCACAATAACATTCTTCCTGTTGAAGTTCTGCAGAACATCTGCAAGCCTGTGCTCTGGCTGGGCAGCTTTATGGTCTAATATCAGCAGCTGAGGCGTCAGATTCAGCTCTTTTGCAGCAAAATAATAAGCACCTGTCACTATTGGTGCAATAGGCCTGCCTGCCATTCCTGTATCTCCTATGATAAGGATATCTTCGTTCTTCACAGCAATGCAGTCTGTAAGTATTTTCCTGAAATAAGCAGCACTGTTCTTTGCATGCTGCAGAAGATTCTTTGCTTCAAGCCATTCTGTGAATTCTTTTGAGTTCATATTCAGATGAACAAAGAATTTATTTATAAAGTTTTATGAAGTGGATTTGCTGAATTGCTTTTCTCCTTTGATTATTATTTATTAACAACCTTCTCTGTTTTTTCCTTCCTTTATATAATATCAAGGCTACATTTAACTTTTAATTTATAAAAAATAGAAAGGTTTATATAATAGTTAAGTTACATTTAACTTTATGAACATAAAAGACCTGTTAAAAAAGCTAGAAGGCATACAGACAATCAACACTGTAGCCTCTATACTAAACACAGGCAAAGACAAAGCCATCTACCATATTCATCGGCTGAGAGAGCAGGGCTATGTCAAGACAAAGAGGTTAAGCAGCAATAAAAGAGTATACAATATCTCTTTTGAGAATAGGTTAGGCGGGAAAAGCTATTATGATATCATAAACAAGATCTCTCCTGTAAAGATATCTACTTCAAGGGTTTATAAGATATACGGCAAAGACATAACTGCAGAAGAAACATTGATTTACGCAATTAAAACCCAAAGCCTCAGGATAATCCTGGCTTCACTCGCTTTGTTCAAAAAGATCGATAACTGGCCTCTTCTTTACAGCCTTGCAAAATCAAACCATATTGAAAGGCAGGTTGGCGCATTGTACGATTTGGCAAGAAAAGTGATTAAAACAAGAAAGATGCCAAAGCGCTTCAGGAACAATTCTCTTCCAAAGCCAGAATACCAGTATGCTTATGTGATTCCTGGCTTAAAATCAAAAGATTTTAATGCAATAGAAGATACATGGAAGATATATATTCCTTTTAATAAAAAAGATTTGGAGGATTATGCATGATTGGCATAAAACAGCAGCAAAGCCTGTTACTGAATATCGCCAGGGAATTGGAAAAGCAGATAACTGTGTATGCAATAGGCGGAACTGCAATGATGTTCTGGGGCTTTAAGGATGCGACATTAGACATTGACCTTGTTTTTGAAAATGAAGCAGACAGGAAAGTTTTCAGCAATGCAGCAGAAAGAATAGGCTACAAAGAGATGGATGCAGTCAAGGTCTATGGCGCAAAGAGAAATATACCTCTTATGCTTAAGCTTGATGATGAAAGGTTTGACCTTTTTGTGAGCCAGGTTGTTGACTTTGTATTTTCAAAAGAGATGCAAAAAAGGGCAGAGCAGATACACCAGTTTGGTGACATGCTTATCCTGAAGATTGCAGACCCTCATGACATCATCCTTATGAAATGCGCAACAGACAGGATTAAAGACATGGATGATGCGATTAAAATAATTGATGCAAGCAGGATTGACTGGGGCATAATTGTAAATGAGGCAAAAAACCAGATAGCGCTTGGAAGGGAAACAGCTGCAATGGAATTAGGCGCATTTTTTGAAAAAATCAGCCCAAAGCTAAAGCAGAAAATTCCAGACAGGACAATGGATGAGCTGTGGAGCATTCTCGAGAAGCAGGCAGAAGAAAAGATAAAGAAAATCAGGCACTAGTTTTCTGGCTGTTTCCATAAAATATTAAAACACCTGCCTTCTTTCAGAAGTATATGATAAAAGGCCAGATTATTTCAGGAGAGTTCGGAAAGATCCTTGTCAGGCAGAAATCAGACAAAAGCTTAGAGCTTGGAGAACTGCTTGTTGCAGAGACAAAAGACAATCAAAACATTATCATGCAGGTTTACAGCCTTTCTTATGGCTCACAGATAAGCCAGCAGAACTTAGAGCTTATCTCAGGAATAAAGCTTGAAGAAGACAATGATGTAGAGATATTTGACCAGAATCTAAGGAATTATACGCTGGCTTTCCTTAAGCCATTGGTTTCAGCAAATAACGGCAAATTCCAGCTCTGCAAAACCTTGCCATCATTCTTCTCATCAGTCAGGGAGATAACAGCACAGGACCTTTCTTTTATGACAAAGCCAGATGATGCATTGACAATAGGAAAAATACGCTCAGGCTCAAAGCTCATGGACATTGATGTTTCTTTGCCAGGAAGAGAAGTCCTTTCTCATCACATACTTATTCCAGGAACAACAGGAAAAGGAAAATCTGTTCTGATAAAAAATATCCTCTGGAATTCAGTCGGCAAGGATTATTGCGCATTTTTAGTTCTTGATCCTCATGATGAATATTACGGAAGAAATAATTTCGGTTTAAAAGACCATCCTGAAGCATTGAGCAAAATCTCATACTATACGACAAAAAGCCCGCCTGTAGGAGCAAAGACATTAAAGATAAACCTGTCTGCGATAAAGCCGCATCATTTCAATGGCGTTGTTGAATTTTCAGATCCTCAGCAGCAGGCTTTGATTTTATACCACAAAGAGTTCGGAAACAGATGGATAGAGGCATTGATTATAGGAAACAAGCTCAAGACAGTTGAATTCAGGGAAGAGACATTGGCTGTTGTGAGAAGAAGATTGCTGACAATCTTAGACTTAGAGTTTGCAAACAACCAATTGTCATGTGACAGTGTTTTTGACATTTCAGCAGGAGAATCAACAATAAGCAATATCTGCAAAGAGCTAGAAACTTCAAAAACAGTCATAATTGACACATCGAATTTCTCAGGCACAGCAGAACTGCTTATCGGCAGCCTTATCACAACAGAGATATTCAATACATACAGGCATTATAAGATGAGGGGCTTGCTTGACTCAAAGCCAGTAATCTCGATTGTTCTGGAAGAAGCTCCAAGGGTTCTGGGCAAAGAAGTCCTTGAAAAAGGCTCAAACATCTTTGCAACAATAGCAAGAGAAGGAAGAAAATTCCAGGTGGGGTTGACAGCAATAACTCAGCTCCCATCACTGATACCAAGGCAGATTCTGGCAAACATGAACACAAAAATAATATTAGGCATAGAAATGAAGCCAGAAAGGCAGGCAATAATAGAATCAGCAGCCCAGGATCTGTCAGAAGACGACAGGACAATAGCTTCATTAGACAAAGGAGAAGCTTTGATTTCATCCAATTTCCTTAAGTTTGCAACACCTATCAAGATCCCTATGTTTGAGAGCATTATTAAAACCAAGCCAAAAGCTTATAAGAAGGATTTCTCTGCTCTGTCCTGAGCTTATATCAGGAAAGACTATAAGCCTCGAATTCTGCATTTCTAAGCCTTATCAGCCTGTATTCATAACAAAAAAGAAAGGTTTATATAATAGTGATACTACCTAGTAGTAGTGATAATTATGAAT
>JAGVIO010000157.1 GCA_020056025.1 archaeon | reverse complement strand
TAACACTTATTGGGGGCGCATTAATAATCATGGGGGCTTATTTAACTACCCTCAATAAATAATCCTCGTAATTATTTAGCTTTCTGAAGCAATTTTAACCTATATACTCTATCACAATAAAGCTTTTAAATTAGGATATCCATAGATATCCTATGAGAAAAATAGAATTAAAAAATAAAAATCTCATATTAAATGACAAGATCGAAGGATTTTTGGAGAGAGAAGTAACTCCTTTCGGCAACAGTGCAAAAGTTGATTGTCCTAAAAGGTTTATTGGAAGGAGGGTTTATCTTTTAATCGTAGAAAATGAATCTAGAAGAAGAGGTAAGGCAACTAAGAGAAGAGAATAGATGCTTAAAGGAAACAGTTAAATCTCTTGAAAAAAGAATTGAAGAACTCGAAGGAATTGTCAAAGAAAAGAATAGGCCAGCTTTCATAAAAGAAAATATTAAAACTTATAAGAAAAAGAACGGACAAAAGAAAGGACATGAAGGGTGCACAAGAGAAAGCCCAGAAAAAATTGACGAAGTAAAAGAACATGAACTAAAAATCTGCCCTGAATGCGGAGGTAATAATTTGAGTGATGTTCAAGAAATAACAGAAAGAGTTGTAACAGACATACCTGAACCCCAAGAAGCCAAGAATATAAAGCATAGAAAAGAAAGAAAATATTGCAGAGATTGCAAAAAAATTGTTGAAGCCCAAGTTTTAGATGCTCTGCCAAACGCAAGATTTGGCTTGAGATTAATGTTATTTGTAGTATTTCTTAAAATTGGAATGAGGTTGCCTGTTGAAAAAATTTGTGAGCTTCTTAAAAACATGTATAAGCTTGAAATTAGCGGAGGAGAAGTCATCCATATGCTAAAACAGATTGCTAGAGAATTTGGGCCTTATTATGAAGAATTAAAAACAAAGATTAGAGAGGCAAAAGTAAGATATATTGACGAGACAGGAAGAAGAATTGCTGGAAAAAATAATATAATTTGGGGGTTTATTACTGAAGAAATAGCATTATACAAGATTAATAAATCTAGAGGCCATGGAGTCCCTTTGAAGATTCTAGGAAAAAATTGCAATGGCATTAATGTTAATGATAGGTATAGCGCATATTATACTTTCATAAAGAAAGCAAAAAATTGCAAAATGCAAGTTTGCTGGTGCCATATCTTAGACGATTCAAAGCATTTAGCAGAAGATTTTTCAGAAGGAAAAATTATCCACCGAAGACTAAAAAGTATTTTCAAGAGCGCAAAGCCTCTTGAAGGAAAAGGAACAGAAGAAGATGTTAACCGATTGCTGAAAAGAATTGATAATATTAGAAAAATAAGATTCAAAAGTACAACTTGCACTAGATTCATAAGAAATCTTAGCGCTAGAGATAGAGAACATTTATTTGTATTTGTAACCAATAAAGGAGTAGAGCCAACAAGCAACAGAATAGAAAGAGGGTTAAGGCATGATGTAGTTATCAGGAAGATAAGTGGAGGGAATCGCTCAAAGAATGGGGCAAGAATCCATGAATGTTTATTGAGCACTATGATGACTTATAAACTACAAAATAAAAATCTGATGACCGACGGACTATGTTATTTGCAAGCCAATTTGCATAATAAGCTTCAAACGGCTAAATAATTACTAATCCTCGATATATTTATAAATAAACGTTTTTTAATATAAACATGCCTACCAGAGAAGAGACAATAAGCTCTTCAAAAGAAGAGAATGTGAAAAATGCTAAGCGAAGCTTAGCTATTCAAAAAGAAGCAAAACAGATTTTAGATAAATTTGCAAAAGCTCTCGAAAAGATAAAAGATGTTCCAGACAGCTTTGTCGAAAGAGAAGAAGACAGGAGAGAAGAAAAAGAAGGAGGAGGAAAAGAGCCGGATTCTGATTTCCGCAAGATTTTTTTTGAAAATGCTCCTGCAACAAAAAAAGATTCTATCCAAGCTGAAAAAGGGGGATGGAAATAAAATGTTCGGATTAGGAAAGGAAAGATACAGAAAAGAAGTT
>JAGVIO010000239.1 GCA_020056025.1 archaeon | reverse complement strand
GATCTTCGAATGATGGTGTTTTTTTAAGCTTTTTACCAGTATGATCGCTTAGAATATGGTAGATATCATCTATTTTTTCATTTAATTTTGCTATTTTATTATCCAATTCGGATAAATAAGCGTAATTTGATTGTATTTCGTCTGTATTATCATTGATAGAAATCAAATGCTCATCTAATGCTTCTTCAAACTGTGAAATAAGCTGTTTAAATTTCTCATTAGCACTCTGGCTAAGACTTATTGACTCTGCCATTACTATACACCCCCTTGTTAAAACCCAAGTTTTCCAAAAACCTGCTTCTTAATAAATATTTGTATTTTGAAAAATCTATTTCATAATCAGCTGTTTTGCTGCATAGATCTTCTCTTTTCCCGACGGAGTTACTGCAATCAGGCCATCCTGCTCAAGCTCCCCTAAAAGCCTGTAAAAGGATGATTTTGAGCATAATCCCTGCTCATTAACTATCATCTCCCTCAGCTGCTGGCCGGCTATCTGGCCATATTTGGTTATCGTCGACAAAATGACTGTTTTGACATAATCTTTTGAGCCCTGGCTTATCTGCCTGACAAGCTTTTCCTTAAGAGCTACCTTTCTTTCTATGCGCTCAGGAAGCTCTGTGCTTGTGTTTTTCTGCTTTTCAAGATATTCCACTCTTTTGCAGATCTCTTCCATCCTTTTCAGTATGCTTTCGTATGAGTAATAGTAGTCAATTATCTGCTTTATTTCAGCATGGGATTTGGGAACAAGCTGCAGCTGCTCCTCAATTTTGCTCAGCCTCAGGTCATGCTCCTGATGCTTGCTGTGGAAATAATGAATCCAGTTTGTGATGTGTGCAAAATCCCGCTTAATCAAGTCAAATGCAAGCGAAACAGAATTATGAAAATGGCTAAATGTCGTCGAGAGTTGATTATTTTCTTCGCCTCTTTTTCTGAACAGCCAAACCATGGAGTTTAGAAAAGAAAGCTTGTTAATAAAGGTTTCGGTTGGCCTCAGTCTCATTCTCAGTCTCAGTCCTATAGGACTGGGACTGTTTAGGACTGAGACTATGATAGGACTGAGACTGGGACTATAAAATGGCTGTAAACGTTAAATTTATAAGTTATAGCCATTTCTCAGTCCCATTATGGGACTATAAATGGTGGGAATGAGACTATCGTAGGACTGTCTTAGGACTATCGTGGGACTGAGACTGTCTATAAATGCTGAAAACAAGGGTTATAGCCGTTTCTCAGTCCCAATTGTCAGTCCCAGATAGTCCCAGCGTAGGACTATGATAAAATATAACAAAAAAGAGTGTCTACGGAAGGCAGATCAGGAGCAAGGAAAAAAGCCTGAAAAAAATGTTGAAAATTTTATTTTTTGTAAAACAGATGAAATGAAAAATTAAGAAGATTTTGAAAAACAATGAAAAGAGGGGTGTAAATGTGGAAAAAAGAGGCAAAAAAGGTTAAAATTGGTCTAGAAGGCTTAATAATGCTAAATTAACGGTTTATAGCCATTTTGGCATTGAACAAGAGAAAGAGCGAGAGACGCTATAAATGCTTGAAATGGGTTATAAAGCTTAAAACCTCATTTTTATGGGTTTTTAGCCTGTTTTAGCATTGGATAAGGAGAAAGGCAAATATAGTCTATAAATCTCTTATAGCCTCTCCAGAAGAGGCCTAAAAAAAGGCTAGAGGGGTGTTTTGAGAGCAATTGAGATGTTTAATATGGAAAAGTGAGGGTTCATATATAAAATTTTAAAAAAGTCAATTTTGCTTTATAGAGTCTATAAAGGCTGTTTTATAGTCTTTTAGACTGTTTATTAACTTGAAAAGTGAGTGTTGTTTTAATTGTTTTTGGCAACTTAAAACCAGAGAAGTTTGAAAAATAAAGAGTTAGAGGATAGGGTGGGCTTTACGAAAAGGTGTGATTTTAGCCAAAAGGCTTATAGGACTTAAAAACATGGCTTAGACCAGCCTTATATAGGAAAAACAGGAAATGTGAGGGGTTTGATAGGCTTGCTTGGGTTTTGAGACAGACAAGCTGAAAGGATCTTATAGCTATCTAAGGTTGCTGGCAAGCAGAGCATGAAAAAGGTAGATTTAATTAGCAGGAAGCAAATCCAATAGGAACAAAGAGGAATCTAATAGGCAAATTAAGGAAACTGAGCAAAAAATCAGAAATGTGAGAGATTGGTATGGTAATCCTGTCAAAAAAGCAATTGGCTATGATTTTGTCCAGGCTAAAGCCATTTGAAACACCGAATTTTGAGCTTGAGCAATACCAGACTGACTCTGAGATTGCTGCTGAGATTGCCTGGAATATGTTTTATCGTCGAGAAATTGAGGATAAGACTATTGCAGACCTTGGGACTGGGACTGGGATTTTGGGACTGTCTGCTTTATTGCTTGGAGCAAAGAAGGTTTATCTTGTAGATATCGACGAGAAAGCGCTGAAAATTGCCAGAGAAAACCTTAAGGCTGTTGAGGAACTGACAGGGGAAAATCTGTCAGAGAGATGTGTTTTTGTGCACAAGGATGTCCTTCTGTTTGGTGATAAGGTTGATGTTGCTATACAGAATCCTCCTTTTGGGATACAAGGCAAAACCCATGCTGACAGGGCTTTCCTTAAGAAGGCTTTTACTATAGCAGGCATAGTGTATTCATTCCATAAGGCAGAGAGCAAAAAGTTTATCGAAGCATTGGCAAAAGACAATGGTTTTAAGGTTACAACCTATTGGGAATTTGACTGGCCTGTCAAGCAGACAATGAGATTCCATGCCAAGAAAGTCCATCATGTCAAAGTAGGATGCTGGAGACTTGAAGCTGCTTAGTCCCAGTATAGGACTATTGGTTTATCGACGGCAAATTTACATTGCTGAGACTGATGAAGCTGACTATTTTTAGTGGAATTGTGCCTGGTCATGCTGATTAATTGTGTTAATCTGTGCTGTTTTCAGTAAGTTTTTTAAACAAGCTCTTTATCCTAGCTGCTATTATGGAACTAAATATTCTTGAAGACAAGAAAAACAAGCTGATTTTAGAAGTCAAAGGAGAGACGCATACATTCTGCAATGCCTTGAAAAAAGAGCTTTGGAATGATGAGAATGTCAAGGCATCTGGCTATAATATCGAGCATCCGTTTGTAGGG
>JAGVIO010000211.1 GCA_020056025.1 archaeon | reverse complement strand
CTGCAAGCTTGGAATTGACTGCGATGATAATAATTCAAATATAAAGCCGTCTGCTGTTGAATGGTGTGATACAGAGGACAATGATTGTGATGATGTGAAAGATGAGGATTGTGTGCAGAGAAAAGGCCCTGTAAAAGATATAAATTTCAATTTTTCAAGATTAGCAACCAATATTATTTGTCTGCCTCTTCTGGCAGAAGCATGTAACGGCATTGATGACAACTGTAATGGAATTACTGACGATAATTGCATTGATATGTCTTATCTTGATTCAAACAATTCAAAGTCAAGAGAGGTCACGCATGTCGAGGGTAAATTAAGGTATGGAGAAGAAAACTGCCAAAATGATGCGCAGTGTGATCCAGGGCTTATATGCGCTTCAAAAGATTTTTTTGAAAACTCAAAAGGCTGCTGTTTTCCAGGAGAATTCTGGAATGGCAAAGAATGCTATCTTCTTAGAGAAAATGAAGGCGATTGTGATGATGACAATAATTGCGAACAAGGCACGCACTGCTCAAAGACAAGCTCTGAAGCCTGGTATTTTAAAGATATGAGTAAAGATCTTTGCTGTCCTGCTGGAACAGAAGTTGATAAGGCAACAGGTAAATGCGAAGAATGCGGGGTTTGGGCAGAAGAGGATGACAGCAGCTATTGCTCCAAAAAAGCAGCAATAGGATGCAGTTGTGTTCAAAACCAAGGAGACTGTGACATTGATACAGAATGTGCTCTTGGAAATTACTGCTATAGGACTAGCGTCTTCCTGGGCTTAGGAGGAATTGACAAATGTTGCAACAAAGGAAATGTATGGGATGGAGAGCAATGTACTGCTTCAAACCTCAACATAACCTGCGAAGAATGCCTTGATTGCAGCGAGAACAAGTGTAATAGCATCAGTCCACAATGCAGATGGAAAAATAGCAAATGCGAAACTGCAAAAGATTATAATCGAAATGAAGGAGACTGCCAGAGCAATGACAATTTATGCTGCAGCAAAGAAAATGACTGCAACTCAAATGTTGAATTAAAATGTATGAACAATGGGCTTCTTGAATATAACCTGTCATTCAGTGTATGCTGTTACCCATGGGAAAAAGAAAACAAAGGAGGAAGATGCGAGCTTGCAACTCCTGAAGGAGATTCAGATGGAAATAATTACTGGGACAGGGTTGAGGTTTATGTAGGCGCAAACCCTCTTGCTGCAGAAGACACGCCTGTAAGAAGGCTGTTTAATCCAGAAGTAGGATCTTATTTCAAGCTTCCCGAAACCCCCTATATTCTTGCAGCTGTAGAAACAGTAATCTCAGATGCAATAAGCTTTATATCTGGAGCTTATCAGATGATACTCGGAGAAAAGCCTGCAAAGCAATATGGCCTTTCTATTGGCTTGATTTCAGGCGCAATATTTGGACTTGCAGATGATATTACTTTTGCAGCAATGATACTAAAATTTATAGTTTACATTCCTGCAAAAATTGCTGCTTTCTTTACAGAAAAAAGAAGCCCTTCTCTTGAAAAAGAAGGCTATGACATATCTAAAGTATGGGATGGAATAAAATCAGTATTTTCTAATTTTGGCGAACTGATGGATAATATTGCAAATGAAGGCATCGATTCCCTCGAGCAAAGGGCATTGACTTTAAACATCTTTGATGAAGAAATTGACGTAATAAACTATATTAAATCCTTTATTAAAGGATATATTGTTGGATTTGTGATTGAGCAGGTCTTCCTCCTCAAGGGCCTTTCTGCAATAAAGGCAATGAAAGTAGGCAAATTCTTTGGCTGGGTTGATGAAATTAACAACATTCCTGTTGAATTTGCAAAAGGAGTTGCAAAATTAGGCGGCAAGAGTGTAGCTCTGGTATACAATGCCTTGAAAATAAAAAATCTTGCAAAATGGGGAACTGAAAGAATTGTAAAGTCAGTAAGCTTGCTGATAAGCAAGCAGAATCAGAAATTCGTTGAAAAATTGTTCTTAAAGTTAGGAGAAGAAGGAGCTTACGAGGTTTCTGAAAAGATTGCAAAATTGGTTGATAAGATTGGAGCAGAAAAAGCAGGAAAGCTGCTCAAGTCGCCAATAGGGGCAAAAGCGCTTGAGACTGGGTGGAGCCAGAGGTCCCTTGAATATCTTGCAGATGCAGTTGAGAAGAAGGGAGATAAGTTTTACAACAAGGTGTTTAAGGGAATGGGCGATGAGGAGATAGCGCAAGTAGGGAAGAGGATTTATTCTTTAGACAGGGAAACGGCCATAAGAGTATTATCTATGCCTGATGGCGCGAGAATGCTGCTCAAATCACTGGATAATGTTGCGCTTGGTGGCTTTGCTAAGATCTCTGACGAATTGAGCAAGGATGTGATTGAAAGCCTGTCAAAAAGAATAGATTATGAAGAAATACTCACGGGTTTTGCAAAGAAATTAGAGATAGAAGATTCGCT
>JAGVIO010000169.1 GCA_020056025.1 archaeon | reverse complement strand
GAAAAAAGGAAATGCTTAAAAACAAAAGCATGCGAGCAGGCATGAAAATGGAATATGTTATTCTGGTTGACAAGGATGACAATGAAACAGGCAGGGAAGAGAAGCTAAAAGCCCATATTGAAGGAAAGCTGCACAGGGCATTTTCAATATTTGTCTTCAATAAAAAAAGAGAGCTTTTGCTGCAGAAAAGGGCGTCAGGCAAATACCACTGCGGAGGCCTGTGGTCAAACAGCTGCTGCAGCCATCCTAGGCCAGGCGAGCAGATGGATGAGGCGATACACAGGAGACTGGCTGAAGAGATGGGATTTGACTGCAGGATGGCGCATACAGGAAAAGCAGCGTACAAGATCGCATTCAAAAACAAGCTTACAGAGCACGAGATAGACCATGTTTTTGCAGGAGAATATGAAGGAGAAATCCATCCCAATCCTTCTGAAGTTTCGGAATATAAGTGGATTTCTGTTGATGCGCTGAAAAAAGATATCCTGCAGAATCCGGAAAAATATACTCCGTGGCTGAGGATAATACTGGAAGAGACAGATTTCAGAAAATAAAAGGGAACTAAATGCGTCGGCGGGGATTTGAACCCCGGTACTCAGCTTGGAAGGCTGAAGTCATAGCCACTAGACCACCGACGCATTAATTATAGTTTAAGAACAACTATTTATAAATCTTATTCAAAAAACTTACTGCTTTCCTGAAACCTGCTCCTTGATAGAATCGATGAATTTATCATAATCCTCTTTCTTGATGTTTGCTCCGCAGGCATATTCATGGCCTCCGCCATAGCCATTCACTCCAATCAATGCTTTCTTCACAATCGGAGGAAGTATGAATTTCTTCGACCTTAAGCTCATCTTCATCTCATTGTCTTTCTCACGGACAATTATTATGACATATTCAGAAAAAAGATGCAACAGTTCATTTGCAAGGTCTTTTGTGAAGCTTACATTTCCTTTTGCATAATGGAAAAGCAGGACATTGCCTTCTGGCTTTGTCTTGCATGCGTTGTCAAGCAGCTCCTTATATTCCTTATGCGCAGCCTCATACTTCTTATAGATAAATTTTCCAGCAGGGGTTTCCTGTTCCATTATCTCTGCAGGAGAGCTTATACGAGTAAGTATCTTTGCGCACTGCATTGCCTCTTTTGTAGTTCCTTTAAGTGAAAAAGAGAATGCTCCGACAAGCTTTCCTAATTTTGTCTCAAACAGCGCTGTCTCTGGATCTTTGACATCATCCGCAAGCAGGCCAGGATATTCTTTCCTGAAATCATCTGCAAAATCAGGCCAGTACCAGTCTCCTATGCAGCCAACCATTGCAATCCATAAATCCTGCTTAACAACATAGTAGCATGTGCAGGAAACAGGCACATTGTCCTTTTCATTCTTGACTCTTGGGTTGAAATAAAGCACATTGTTAAGCTGAATAGGAGTATGATGGTCTATCCAGACAACAGGGACATTGACAGAATCAACAAATTCCTGCTCAACAATCGCGATGTCAAGGATAAAAATCTTGTCAGGCGAATATTCCTGCACCATCTTTGAGAATTTCTCATCTATTTTCGGTGTTGTCTTTATTATAATTCCTTTTCCTTCCTTGACAAACCTGTAAAAAAGAAGGAATGAGCAAAGTCCGTCAGGATCGTCATGGAAGAAGAACAATGGCTTTTTGCAGTTTTCAAGCTCTTCCCTGATTTGCAAGATTTGTTTGTCAGCAAGCATAAAATCACCGGAACAAAAAAATAAGATTATATATGAAATAATAAAAAGACTATATAAAACTTTGTTTATTGAAATTTTCATAGGCGTAATAGCTCGCACTTTAGTGTGAAAATTTCAATCCCGAAAACTCGCTTATCAAAGCGAGGAGTGCAATACTACAGACTTTAGTCCGCAGATAGCTCCGAGCAGCGAGTTTTCGTTATTTGAAAGCATCATAACAAATGCTCAATTGTATTTGCGTTATATTCAACAATTTCCTTTCTCAAAACAACGGTTTCTGCAGCAAGCTCAACAACCTTTCTTTCTTTAAGATATTCCAAAGCAGAAGCATATCCTGTTTCGCCTGTCCTTCCATGGTTAGCTTTTATCTTTTCTTCCAGCTCGCTGCATCTGGCAATAAGCCTGCAAACATCGGTTTTTCCCTCCAATAAGCCCCTGCTCAAAATCGCAATTGGGGTTGCCCTGTGCGCACTAAAAGCAGCTTTTTGGGAGGCTAAGGCCAGCTCTGTCCTTCCTTCTTTTCCAGCTGGAAAATCCCTGACAGATATTGGCTCTGAAAAATCAATGTACACATTTCCTCCGCCGCTGTTAAACAGATACTCCTCAAAAGTCCTGCGTTCAAGCTGCAAATAAAGATTTTTCCCAAATTCCCTCGCTGACCTGTCCTCTGATTTCATCATTTCACTGCATTTTATCAGTTCTGGAAAAACAAAGCTTTCCGGAACAAACTCGTAAGAAACAGCCATCGGCACAACATAAACCTCTTTTGAATTTCTGCAGGCATTGACAGCAGAGCTGAACAATGCAGGCGCAAAATACCTTGCTCTTCCATCGTAAGACCTTCCTGTCTTTATTTTGCCTTCCCTGTCCTTTGCTTCAGGAAAGATTAGTGCAGAATTTCCCTTCATCAAGACTGCTTCAAGAAAACCGCATGCCTCTATGAGCTCTTTTGTCGCATTTCCCCTTTTAATAGGGACAGCCCCTGCTTTTGCAATATCGCAGACATTCTTCTTTAAAGCATCTCCGACAGGGCCTTTGAAAAGATTTTCTCCGGCAGCTATTGCGGGGCAGGAAAAGCCCATCCTGATTAAAACCACAGGTATGATGAAATAATCCATATGGCTCTTGTGCAGCGATGCATAAAGAACAGCAGAATCTTCAGGCAGCTGCTTCAGGTTTTCTTCTCCATGCACAATTATTTTGTTAAATGATTTCTCGATACGCTCATGGGTATTCTCCCAGATAGTTTTGCAATATCTTCCTGTATCATCCATATATTTAAAAAACAAGAATCTATTTTAAAATATTTATATTGTTAAGTGTTTCTTGTCTATTGGCTCAAGTTTCATAAAATTTAAAAACAAAGCCTGAAATTACAGAATATCATGAAAAACATAAGCTGTTTATTCACAGTATCAATGATGTTTGCATTGCTGGCGTTAGCCATATTGTCTGGCTGCAGCATGACAGGCAAAGATGCCAGTGTTGACTGCGAGATCAAAGACAACAGCGCAGACAGGGATGACTGCTATGCAGACATTGCTGCATCAGCACAGGATATAAAAATCTGCGAAAAGATAGAAGACAAAAGGACAGTTGCATTCTGCCAGGCACAGGTTGCTGAAGCAAAGAAAGACATAAACATCTGCAAAAATGAGATAAAAGATGAATTCTGGAAAGACCTCTGCCTGAAAAACACAGCAATAGCAGCTTCATATTCGCCTGCATGCAATGAGCTGAAAACAGACGCAGACCAGCAGGAATGCATAAAGAAGATTGCTTTGGCAACAAAGGATTCAAAATTATGCACAGAGCTGGATGATGATGCAGAAAGGGCAAAGTGCGT